>NZ_JBQLIS010000018.1:0-89600 GCF_052156435.1 Paenarthrobacter sp. NCHU4564 | reverse complement strand
CCTCCCCCACCCCCCCCCCGCCCAAGGGGGGCGGATTGGGGGGGGTTTGGGCCCGAAAAACCCCCCCACAATGGCCCCCTACTTGGGTTAGTACTTGATGGGTTCCATGCGTCCGGAGCGCAGGGAGAGCACGGCGGCTTCGGCGATGGCCTGGGCTTTCAAACCGTCCTCCAGCGCGGGAATGGACCCCGGGCTGCCTTCCAGCGAGGACACGAATGCTGCCAGTGCCGCCGCGTACGTTGGCTGCACACGTTCGAACCATCCCGGGTGCAGCCCGTCCTCCACCACAGCACCACCCGAGTACCGGGATACGGCGCCGTTCCGGTGGCGTCGGGCTTCCACCATTCCCTCAGAGCCCATGACCTCGATCCGCTCGTCGTACCCGTAGCCGGTGCGGCGCACGGAATCGATCTGGACCAACGCCCCTCCGGGGAGCCGCAACGTGACCGCGGAAGTGTCGACGTCGTCGTACTGCGTGATGGCCGGTTCCGCCAAAGCCGAACCCGTGGCGAAAACCTCCACCGGATCCAGGCCGGACAACCAACGCGCGAGGTCGAAGAAGTGGACGGTCTGGTCGCGCAGCTGGCCGCCGGAGGTGGCCACGTAGGACAACGGCGGCATGGACGGGCCACGCGAGGTGAGCTGGATAAGCTCAACGGTTCCGATCCCGCCGGAGTCCACCACGCGCTTGAGTTCGGCGTAGTCCCGGTCGAAGCGGCGGTTGAAGTCCACCATCACCGGGATGCCGCTCTCCTGCGCGAAAGCGGCGGTCTCGCGGGCCCGGTCCAGGTCCAGGTCAATGGGCTTCTCGCACAAAGCGGCGATTCCGACGGCGGCGGCGCGGCGCAGGTGTTCGGCGTGCGTATCGGTGGACGATGCGATGAAGACGGCGTCAATCGCCTCAGGGTCAAAGACTTCCTCGAGCGATGTGGCTGCCGAGGCGCCATGCGCGACGGCGAGCGACTCCGCGCGCTGCCGGTCGACGTCGTACACCAAACGGAAGTCAACGCCGGGGTGGGCGGCAAGGTTGGCGGCGTGGACGGAACCAATGAAGCCGGCTCCCACAAGGGCGAAACGTTGCATGTCAGGCTACTGCTTTCTTCAGGGCGGATTGCTCCGGGGCAGATTGCTCCGGGGCGGATTGCTCCAGGGCGAATGCGGGGACTTTCCACGCGGAATCATCGTGGTGCGAGGCAGCGACGGCCTCGACGAACTGCACACCGATCAGGCCGTCGATCCCGGTGGGGAAGGTCAGTTCACGCCCGGGCAGGGCCGTAGAGTCGCGGCGGGCACGCAGCACTTCGGCGAGGTCGGAGTAGAAATTCGCGAAGGCTTCAAGGAAGCCCTCCGGGTGGCCGAGGCCCACGCGGGTGAGCCGGGACGCGTCGTCGTGCAGTGTGCTGAGGCCGTGCGTGAGGATGGTGGTGGCACCGGCGAGGTCCTGGACCTTGAGGTGGTGCGGATCCTCGTGCTGCCATTCGAGGCTGCCCTTCTCGCCGTAGACGCGGATGCGGAGGCCGTGGTTGTGCCCGGTCGCCGCCATGCTGGCCCAGACGCGGGCGGGGACGTTGCCGGTGAGTTCGAGTTCAACGGTGGCGTTGTCGAAGACGCGACGGTTGGGCACGAAGGTCTGCAGCCGGCCGGACAGGCGCTCGGCTTCGAGGCCCGTGATGTAGCGGAGCAGGTGGAAGGCATGGGTGCCAAGGTCCCCGACGACGCTCGGGAAACCGGCGACGTCCGGATCCGTGCGCCACTTGGCCTGCTTGTGGTCCAGCTCTTCGAGGGCTGTCGCCGCCCAGCCGGAGGCATGCTCGACGTCGACAAACCGGATCGAGCCCAGCTCCCCGTTGCGGACCATGCGGGCAGCCTGGCGGACCATCGCGTAAGCCGAGTAGCAGTGCGGAACGGCCAGGATGGCGTTGTTTTCCCCGGCGATGCGCACGAGTTCGGCGGCGGTGGCGGAGTCCTGGGTGAGCGGCTTTTCGCACACCACGGAGATGCCCTTTTCCAGGAAAGTCCGGGCGATCGTGAAGTGGCTGTCATTGGGCGTGGCCACTACCACCAGGTCAAGACCATCTTCACGGGCGGCCTCGGAACCGGCCATGTCGCGGATGTCAGCGTAGTTCCGGTCTTCCGGAATGCCCAGCCCGGCGGCAATCTCCCGGGAGCTACCAGGGTCCCGGCCAAAAATACCGGCCCGGAGATCGTAGTGGCCGTCCAGGCGCATGGCGTAACGATGCGTCTTGCCGATGTCCGCGCCGGGCCCTCCTCCTACCATTCCGGCCACCAGCTGCCGCGTGTTCGGTGCACTCATGAGAGATCCTCTTTGACTCTTTGGAATTTACTTGGACCGGTCCATAATGGCTGTGACGGACCTCCAGCGTCAAGCCCCTAAGCTTGGTTGCGGAGCGCTGGACGAGAGGAGACACTGCATGCCGGCCGCGAAACCCACCATCCGCGATGTCGCGAGCGCCGCAGGCGTCTCCAAATCCCTGGTGTCCCTGGTCCTCCAGGGATCCGCCAACGTCAGCGAGGGCCGCCGTCGTGCTGTCCTGGAAGCCATGGACCAGCTCGGATACAGGCCCAACCGCCTGGCCCAGCGGTTGTCCGGGCCCCGCAGCGGGACCATCGGCGTGATGCTCAACGACATCCGCAACCCCTGGTTTGTGGAACTCCTCGAGGGTCTCACCGCATCGCTGCACGCGGCCGGGATTTCGCCCGTCCTGGCCGACTCGTACACGGACAACCGGGTGGGCCGCAGCTCTGTGGAGACCCTCCTTGAACAACGGATCGATGGCCTGGTGGTGGTGGGAACCACTACGGAGTCGGCGGCCATCGAAAAGGCGGCGCAAAGCATCCCGGTGGTCCTGGCCGGGACCCGCGAACCGATGCTGGACGGCGTCGACATTGTGGTCAATGATGACGACGCCGGCGCGCGGCAAGCGACCGAACACCTCCTCGCGCTGGGGCACCGGCACATCGCGCACCTCCAAGGGCCGGGCGAAGTGGGCAGGCTGCGCCGGTTGTCCTTTGAGCGGACCATGGTGGATGCCGGATGCAAGCCGGTGGTGCTGACCGGCGGAGTCACCGAGGAAAGTGCCTACGCCGCCGCAAGCCGCTTGCTGGCGGGAACGGAACGTCCCACCGCCATCTTCGCCTACAACGACATCGCCTGCATCGGCGCCCTCTCCGCCGCCGACGATCTTGGCCTCTCCGTTCCCGAAGACCTTTCCCTGGTGGGCTACGACAACACTTACCTGGCCAAGATCCGGCACCTCTCCCTGACCTCGGTGGACAACGGAAACCTCGCCGTGGGCGTCGAAGCAGGAAAGTTCATCCTGGAACGCCTCGGCACGCCGGACCTGCCGGCGCGACTGCACCAGGTTCCGTCGCAGTTGCAGGTGCGGGGCTCATCCGGCGATGCACCGGCCTAACGCGAGCGCCTGAGCAGCAACACCCCCGCGTTCGCTGCCACAATCAGCCCAATGCCCACCCACTGGACGGGCGCCAGCTCCTGGCGCAGCGCGAGCGCTCCGATGATTGCCGCGAACACGGGGTTGATGCTCATCAGGATGCCGAACAGGCTGGCGGGTACCCTGCGCAGCGCGACCAGGTCCGCCACGTACGGCAGCACGGAAGCCAGGATCCCGGCGGCCACCGCACACAGAACCGTAAATCCATCCACGGGCTGGCTCAGGAAAATCACGACGGCGACAGGCAGGAAGAGCGTCGCGGATACTCCCGTGGCGGCAGCTGTGCCTTGGATGCCTAGGGTTCTTTGGCCCACCACGCGGTTGAGGAGGATGTAGGCCGCCCAACTGCACGCAGCCACCAGTCCGAAGCCGATGCCCACGAAGTCCGTGGATGCTTCCGGATTGGTGATGGCCACGACACCCGCCGCAGCAGCCACCGCACAGAGGGCGCTGGTCTTGTGCCGCGAACTGGCCAATGCCACTGCGAGCGGCCCCAGGAATTCCAGCGTGACGGCCAGGCCCAGGCCGATCCGCTGGACTGACGCGTACAGCCCGAGGTTCATGGTGCCGAAGGAAACAGCCAGCAGGAGGACCGGCCACCATTGCCGCCAGGCCAGATCCCGCAGGCGTGGCCGGACCAAGGGCAAGAGCACGGCCGCAGCCACGAGTTGGCGGACAGCCACCACCCCCACCGGCCCGATGACCGGAAACGCCAGCGAAGCCGTCGCGGCTCCGAGCTGGTTGGAGAGGGCACTGGCCACCAGCGTGGCTGCTCCGCCGGCCTTGCCCGCAGCTGCTGATGGAGTCGTTTCGGTCATGGGGAGAGTCTGCGCGCGGAAGGCCCATCCGCTAAATGCATAAGCCACCCTATTTATACGCTGCATGCATGAATAGGATGGGCCGCATGGATGTGGAACTGCGGCAACTGCGGTGCCTGCTGGCGGTGGTGGATGAAGGCACGTTCACCGACGCTGCGATTGAACTGAGGATGTCCCAGGCAGCAGTCTCCCGGAACATCGCAGCACTTGAGCTGGCACTGGGGACACAGCTGGTGCGACGGACCACCAGGAGTGCGGGCCTCACGGCAGCCGGCGAGCGGGCCACAGCGACCGCGCGCCGGATCCTCGGCCTGTTGGCGGACCTTGAACGGGACGCCCGCGCCGGCACCGGGAAGATCCGGATCGGCTACGCCTGGTCGGCCCTGGGCGAGCACACCACGGAGTTCCAGAGACTGTGGAAGGGGCGCTTTCCGGACACCGAACTGCAGCTGGTCCGGTCCAACACACCCAGCGGCGGGCTGACCGACGGAACCACCGACATGGCGATCCTTCGGCGCCTGCCACCAGGCGCCGCCGTCGAGCATGTCCTGATAGGTGAGGAGAAGCGCTACTGCGCCATGTCGACCGACGATCCCCTTGCCTCCAAGCGGACAGTCACGTTGGCGCAGATCGCGACGCTGCCTGTGGCCATGGACCAACGCACCGGCAGCACCACACTCGAGTTATGGCCCCCGCAGGGTGGACCCCCCGAGGTGATCCCCATCAACGACACCGACGATTGGCTCACGGTGATCGGCAGCGGTGCGGCACGAGGCATCACCGCCGCCTCCACCGCGCATCAATATCGACGGCGGGGCGTCACCTACCGCCCTGTCCGCGACGCGCCGCCCGTTCCCGTGCATGCGGCCTGGACCGGACGAGACAAGCCCCGGGAGTTGGAGGCGATCATCGAACTGCTGAAGGGTTTGTACTCGCCAGCGGATAGATAAGCATGCTTACCATAGCCTCATGTCGCAGCGAACAGTTTCGGATCTCATGGTGGAACGCCTCACAGCGTGGGGTGTCAACAGGGTCTTCGGATACAGCGGAGACGGCATCAACGGGTTCATGGGGGCCTTGCGCCGTGCCGAGGGTGAAGTGGAGTTCGTCCAGGCCCGGCACGAGGAAGCCGCTGCCTTCATGGCCGTGGGACATGGCAAGTACACGGGCGGTGTGGGCGTCGTGACCTCAACGCAGGGTCCCGGCGCGGTCCACCTGCTCAACGGCCTCTACGACGCCAAAATGGACGGGGTGCCGGTGGTCGCCATCATCGGCCAGCAAAGCCGGACCGTACTGGGCTCTGCCTACATGCAGGAGATAGACCTCCTGACCCTTTTCAAGGACGTTGCCGCGCAGTTCGGCCAGTTGGCCAGCTCCCCCGAGCAAGTGCCCATGCTGATGGACCGGGCTTTCCGCACCGCCCTGGAAACCCGGACACCGTGCGTAGTGATTGTCCCGCACGACGTACAAACCGCCGGCGCACCCGGGCTCGAGCCGGAACACGGCATCGTGGTCACGGCCCCGGTCTGGCATCCGGCCCGCGTGATGCCCCGGGACCAGGAGCTCGACGCCGCAGCCGGGATCCTGTCCCACGGAGAGCGGATTGCCCTGCTGGTCGGCCAGGGTGCCCGCAACGCACGGAAGGAAGTGGTGGATCTTGCGGAGAAGCTCAATGCCGGCATCACCACCAGCCTCCTCGGCAAACCGTATGTGGATGAAACCCTTCCCTTCGCCGCCGGCACCATGGGCCACCTCGGCACCACCGCCAGCGCCTACCTGATGGAAAACTGCGACACCCTGCTGATCGTCGGCTCCAACGACCCCTGGACCGAGTTTTATCCCAAGCCCGGCCAGGCCAGGGCGGTGCAGATCGACATTGACGGCCGCAAGATCGCCAACCGGTACCCGGTGGAGACCGGCTTGGTGGGTGATGCCGCCGAGACGCTGCGGCAGTTGTCGGTCCGGCTCGAAGCCCTGCAACAGGACAAAGAGAGCCAACGCGCCCAGTGGCGTGCCGACGTCGGGCATCAGGTCCGCGCCTGGCGGACCCTGTCGGAAGAACGCGCCGGGATCGCCGCCAGCCCGGTCAACCCGGAACTGGTGGTTCGCGAACTTAACGGCCGGCTTCCGGACAACGCCCAGGTGGCGGTCGACGTCGGAAGTTGCGTTTACTGGTACGCGCGGCAGTTGACCCTCCCCGAGGGAGTTCCGGCGCACCTGAGCGGAACGCTCGCCAGCATGGGCTGCGCCGTCCCCTACGGACTGGCCGCCAAACTCGCCCACCCGGACCGGCCGCTGGTGGCTCTTGCCGGCGATGGCGGCATGCAGATGCTGGGCGTCGCCGAACTGATCACCGTGGCCCACCGCTGGCGCGAATGGGCCGATCCGCGGTTCGTGGTGTGCGTCTTCCACAACCGCGACCTCGCCGAAGTCTCGTGGGAGCAGCGCGAAACCGAAGCCGAACCGCGCTTTCCTGCCAGCCAGGTAATCCCCGGCTTCGACTACGCCGGCTATGCGGAACTGCTGGGCCTGAAGGGCCTTCGCGTGGATGACCCAACGAAGCTCGGCGCGGCCTGGGAGGAGGCCCTTGCTGCCGACCGGCCCGCCGTACTGGAAGTACTGACCGACCCCAACGTTCCCCTCCTTCCGCCCTTCCCTGCAGGAGCGCAGAAGCTGGACGACATGCGTTCGGCGCTCGCGGAGGAAGGGGCGGACGGCACCCACGCCCGGAAGCTCCTGGATCTGTACGCGGAGGGCGAGGAACGGCTGCGGAGCCACAGCTGACCGAGGTTGACCGTGGCGGTCAGCCGCCCACGTGGTGCACGGTGAAGGCCGTGAGGAATCCGACGGCGGCTGTCAGGCCGGTGAGGTTGTGGTGCTCTTCAAAGGCCTCGGGAATCATGGTGTCGGCGAGCATCGCGAGGATCCCGCCGGCGGCAATCGCCGTGATGAACGCGATCAGGGCATCGGGAGCGCTTTCCAGGGCTGTGTAGCCAACCAGTGAGGCAAGCCCGCTGAACACCGCGATTCCGCCCCAGGTACCGAAGACGTAGGCAGGGCTTCGCCCCGCCTTCTTCATCCCTGCTGTACTGGACAGGCCTTCCGGGACGTTGGAGATGAAGACTGCGGCCAGCATGGCGGGACTGACCGTACCGGATGCCAGCAACCCGACACCCAGCACCACGGACTCCGGGACGCCGTCGATCAACGCTCCAACGGCGATCGCCGTGCCGCTGCCCGGCGAATCCTTTTCCGACGGCTGGCGACCGCCCGAACGCTTCCGGTGCCTGGCCCCCGCCTTGGCCAGCAGCACGTTGGAGCCTACGAAAATCAGGGCGCCCACCAGGAAACCGGCCACGGTGGGCACCAGCCCACCGCCTTCCACTGCCTCGTCCACCAGTTCAAAGGCGAGCGCAGAGATCAGCACCCCTGCGCCAAAGGCCATGATGGTGGAGACGACTTTGCCCGGCACTTTCCAGATCCAGGCAACCGCGGCACCCAGGACCAACGCCCCGCCTGCCACCGTTCCCCACATCAGCGCCTGCAGCCACATCGGCATGGTTTCCAGCCTCCCGTTTCAGATCAACCAGAGTATGGTAAGCACACTTACAACCACTGGGCCGCGGGAACCACCGTTATTGGGCCGGCTGAGCCTGCGCCTTGATGCTCCAGGCAGACCAATCCAGGGGGTGCACTGACGGCCGACCCAGGAGGTAACCCTGCGCAGCCGTGATGTCCAAGGCTGTCACTTCGTCCAGTTCCTCCGGGGTTTCCACGCCCTCGGCCACCACGAAGGCCCCAAGTTCACGCGCAAGCTCCGCCACAGCGCGGGCACGGATCTTCTGGCCGTCGCTGGACCCGATGCCTTCGATCAGATGGCGGTCCAGCTTGATGATGTCCGGATTGAGCTCTTCAAGCCTGTCCATGGACACGTACCCGGCCCCGGAAGCGCTGACGGCGATCCGCAGACCCAGCCGCCGCAGGGGTCCCAGGCCGTCACTGGAATGGACTCCCGCTCCGGCCAGGCTGCCGTTCAATTCGATGATGATCCGGTCTGGTGCCAATGGCGACGCTGCCAGCAGGTTACGTACCCGGGGATCCCTGGAGGTTGCGGGGGTGAGGTTGAGCGCTACGGCAATGTCCTCGGGAACGTCCTTGGCGGCTGTCAGGGCACACAGCAGTGCGGCAATTTCGAGTTCGGTGCCGAGTCCCGCCTCCTCGGCCTCGCGGAACCAGACATCCGCTCCTGCACCATCCACACCCACGAACCTGGTCAGCGCTTCCACACCCACCACCTCGCCCCCGGGGAGGGCATGAACCGGCTGGAATGCCGTCAGGAGGAGCTTGTCCTTCAGGATGGCCTGGATGTCCCCGCGAACAGCATGGCTCACGGGAACAGCCACGGTTTGGGCGTTGTCGGAGGACTCCAGGTGGAGGTTAGCGGACGCCTGTTCCACCGGCACCTCGCGCTCAGCCTCGGCTACCTCGCGCGTTTCGATCAGATGCTCCAGGAGGGCGGCCTCGGGATTGCCCGGATGGGCTTCCACGAGACGGCGGAGTTTGTTCCGCGACTCTTCGCCACGGGGATCGGTGTCCGCAAGGATGGCACCAATAATGTCCACCACTTGCCCGCGCATGGTCAGTTCGTCAGAGCCCGCTTCTTGAGCCATTGATTATTCCTTTGTGTGTGTCCCCCGCTGGCAAGAGCCAGACCTGACCCGAGGCATGTGCGCCGGGTCACGAATCTCCTGTCCCGAATCTTACAGATGAATCGCCCCGGACCTGTATGGCCGGAAACACTGCACTACGGCGGCCCGCACTGACATGCTGGGAGGGTGACACCAACCGCAACGGGAACGCCGCGCACTGCACTGGGCTGGAAGCTGCTTCCGGCTTCCCTGCTGTCCCTGTCAGCGCCACCACTTTTCGCCTTCGGAAATGATGCCCTGGGCTACAGCCTGCTGGCCGCAAGCGTGGCAACGGCGGCCGTGGTGGACCGTACCCTCCTGCGTCATCTGGCGATCATTGCCGCCGGCCTGGTGATCATCAGCCTGGTGCCGTTGCACGCCGACTTGAGCATCAGCCACATGGCGCTCATGGGCACCGCCCTGACTTTTGCGGTACTGGTTCCGTGGGTCATATCGCGCTATGCCTACCGGGAGGACATCATCCGCTTCCCGGTCAATACCGGGCGCAAGTGGCCGCTGGCCGCCAAACTGTACCTGGTCGGAGTCATTGCGCTCGGATACTTCATCCTGCCCGCGTACCTGATCCGGACCGGCGTCTACCGGAACTGGCCCGACGCCTCGGACCCGGAGATCTTCTGGCGGCTGTTCCTTGGCGTGAATACCGTAGGCATCTGGGACGAGCTGTTCTTCATCTGCACCACGTTCACTCTGCTGCGCCGCCATTTTCCGGACTGGCTGGCCAACCTGCTCCAGGCCGTGGTCTTCTCGTCATTTCTGTGGGAGATCGGCTACCAGGCGTGGGGGCCGCTGCTGACCTTTCCCTTTGCGCTGCTGCAGGGCTACACCTTCAAGCTGACCAAGTCCTTCACGTATGTGGTGTCCGTCCACCTGTTGTTCGATTTCGTCCTTTTCCTGGCCCTCGTCCACGCCCACAACCGGGAGTGGCTGCCCATCTTCCTCTACTGATGCTCCCCTTGCGCCCAGGGGTCGTTTCCAACGCCGAGTTCGTCGGCCATGTCTTCCAGGAACCGGATTACCGTGGCGCGCTCGGACGGAGAGAGCCGGGCCGCCGCCAGGAAACGCCTGGCCTGCTTGAGGCCCACGGTCCGCATGGCGGCTTCATGAGTCTCGGGCGTGATGGAGATGGCAAGCGCACGCCGGTCGGAAGGATGCGCCTCGCGGACGATATGGCCTGCGCGTTCCAGGCGGTCCAGCAGCTTGGTGGTGGACGCTGTGGAAATGTGCAGGTGGGCGGCTATGGCGCCGGGAGTTGCGATGACTCCGCTGTTGGCACTGACGATCAGGTAATGAAGCGCCCGCATGTCCGACTGGTTGAGCTTCATGTACTTCATGGAGGCTTCCGAAAGCCGCTGCTCGGCGTCGCGAAGCCGTCCCAAGGCAGCCATCACCTGGTTGATCTGCTGGATGTCGGCGTCCGTAAGGCGGGCACGGTCCACCAGTTCACGGCCGGGGTCGTTGGCGTCCAGGTGATAGATCGCAGAAGAAACGGTGGCGTCAGTTTCTTCCGGGTTGGACATGAAAGTATGTTACACCGATCTTCCTACATGGTAGTCTTCTTTCTAGCTTGTCTAGCAATATTGGTGTTGGAAGAAGGGCGCGGCAGGATGAATACAAAAGAAATGGTGGTTCTCCTCGATGACGCCGGGGCTCCGATCGGCCAAGCTCCCAAGGCGGGCGTCCACACGTACCAGACTCCCCTCCACCTCGCTTTTTCCTGCTACCTCTTCAACGGCGCCGGCGAGATCCTGCTGACCCGCCGCTCGCCGGAGAAGAAAACATGGCCAGGTGTCTGGACCAACAGTTTCTGCGGCCACCCCGCTCCCGGGGAAGCTTTCGAAGACGCCATTCTTCGGCGGGCGCACTTCGAACTCGGTGTCGAAGCCAAGAAGGTGGAGGTGGCTCTGCCGGACTTCAGGTACCGGGCGGTCGACCCCTCCGGAATCGTTGAAAACGAGGTCTGCCCGGTGTACGTCGCGCGCATGAGCGGACCGGTCAACCCCAACCCGCTGGAAGTCGCAGACCACGTGTGGGTCAGCCCAAGCCTCCTGGCCGAGTCCCTCGAGCGGACCCCCTCCCTCTTCAGCCCGTGGATGGTCCTCCAGTACCCGCAATTGCTGGAGGTAAAGGAAATCAAGGAACTCCAGGGACTGTCGATTGGAGCCGGGGCATGACCGTCACCTCCAGCGCCGTCAGGGGCCGGACACGGCTGTGCGATGCGATCGAGCATGAACTCAACGGCATGATTTCCGCGCGGACCCGCGCCGCTGCGGACTATGGCACCGAATTCACCAGGCTCTGGACCCTGGCCGGCCGGAACGTCCTCGGCGGGAAATTCGTACGCCCGCTCCTGCTCATGGAGACCTACGATGCCTTGCAGCCAGCGGACCTGCACCCCGGCGGCAGGCGCCAAACCGCCATCAGTATCGCGGCCGCCGTCGAACTTCTCCACTACGCTTTCCTCCTCCATGACGACGTGATCGACGGCGACCTGGTCCGGCGCGGCAAGCCCAACCTCATCGGTTCGCTCCTGGCCGAGGTTGATCATCTGCCGGGTGCGGATCAACTCGCCGGCCCGGACCACCCCGGCAGTGCCCACCTCCCCGCCCGCTCCATCACCAAGCACGGCCACGCGGCCCTGCACTGGGCCCAGACCGGCGGGATCCTCATGGGGGACTTGCTCCTGGCTGGCACACACCAGGCGTTCGCCCGGGCGGACCTGCCGCACCCCGTCCGAGTGCGCCTCCTGGACTTGCTGGAACACACCATCCACGAAACAGTTGCCGGCGAGCAGTTGGACGTCGGACTGGGCGACGGCGTGGTTTCCCCGGACCTGGAAACCATCCTGAGAATGTGCGGCTACAAAACCGCCACCTACACATTCGAACTCCCCCTGCGCGCCGCTGCCGCCCTGGCCGGGGCGGAGCAGCCGGTGGAAACTGCGCTGGCAACCGCGGGCCGGCATCTGGGACTGGCGTTCCAGCTCCAGGACGATCTCCTCTCCACCTTCGGGGATCCCAGCCGCCACGGGAAGGACCCCTTCTCCGACCTGCGCGAAGGCAAGCAGACCGCCATCATCGCCTACGCCAGGATGACCAGCGTCTGGGCGGGCATCGAGCCATGGTTCGGGCGGGCCGAGCTGGCTCTGGAGGACGGCGAGCATGTCCGCCGCCAGCTTTCGGACTGCGGCGCAGAAGCGTTCGTGCAGGGCCTCATTGACCAACAGATGCAGGCGTTCCATGACCTGCTGAACAGCGCAACCACCGTGATCCCGCAGAACGCACGCAACGTCCTGGCCGATTTGGCCGGCCACCTGGAAGGACGGCAGTCTTGAGCACCATGGTTGACACCTCGTTCTCCCATTTCACCCGCACGGCCGAACGTGCCGCCAACCAGGTCATCGCGGCCTACTCCACGTCATTCGGGCTGGCATGCCGGCTCCTGGGGCCCCGGCACCGCCAGCACGTCCGCAACATCTACGCCCTGGTCCGGGTGGCCGACGAACTGGTGGATGGTGTCACGGCAGAGGCCGGCCTGAGCCACGAGCAGCAGAGCGAAGCGCTGGACCATTTCATTGACGAAACCCACCGCGCCCTGGCCATCGGCTACAGCAGCGACCTCATCATCCACGCCTTCGCCCAGACAGCCCGGGCAGCCGGAATCGACCAGTCACTGACCACGCCGTTCTTCGACTCCATGCGTACGGACCTTGGCGGGCGGACCGCGTCCACCGGAGCGCCGCTCCGATTCGACGCCGCAGCCCACCAGGGCTACGTGTACGGCTCCGCGGAGGTCGTGGGGCTGATGTGCCTGCGGGTGTTCATCCGCGGGCAAAACATCGACGACGGCGATGCCGCGGCCCTGCAGTACGGCGCCAGCCGGTTGGGGGCTGCTTTCCAGAACATCAACTTCCTCCGCGACCTCTCCGACGACACTGTCCGCCTGGGCCGCAACTACCTCGGCACCGCCGACCACCTTGAGGACGAGGACCGGATGGAGTGGGTCACAACCATCCGTTCCCAACTGGCCGATGCCAGGGCTGTCATCCCGCTCCTGCCCCACGACGCCCGGGCGGCCGTCCGCAGCGCCTTGGAACTGTTCGCGGCACTGACCCGGCGCATCGAGCACAGCAGCGTCGATGAGCTTTACCAGGCCCGCGTCCGCGTGCCGGACGTGTTCAAGGCCGGGCTCGCCGCCCGGGCCGTGGCTGCCACGTGGCTGGAGCCCCGGGGATGACCCGGGCAGCGCGGGCGACCCGGACAGTAGTGATCGGCGGTGGCATCGCTGGGCTTGCCACCGCCGCACTTCTTGCGCGCGAAGGCCATGAAGTCCAGCTCCTGGAACGCCTGGACCAGGTGGGCGGCCGGGCGGGCTCGCTGCACCGGCAGGGCTTCCGCTTCGACACGGGACCGTCCTGGTACCTGATGCCCAACGTCTTTGACCACTTCTTTCAACTGTTGGGCACCAGCGCTGAAGAGCAACTTGACCTACGGACCTTGAGCCCGGCCTACCGCGTCTTCAGCGAACCAGGGAACGACGGCGGCAGGAAGGAACCGCTGACCATCCCCTTGGGCACCGATCACGTCATGCGGATGTTCGAGCAGGTGGAGCCCGGGAGTTCCGGGCGCCTTGCCCACTACCTTGCCTCCGCCCGGAATACCTCGGACATGGCGGAACGATTCTTCCTCTACAACCCCTTCACCCGGCTCCAGTCGCTGCTTCACCCCGAAATCCTTAGGGGACTCCCGGAGCTTGCCCGTCTACTGGCCACTCCCCTGGAACGGTTCGTGGCCCAACGGTTCGAACATCCCGTGCTGCGCCAGGTTCTGGGCTACCCCGCAGTGTTCCTGGGCACCAATCCCGCCGATGCCCCGGCCATGTACCACTTAATGAGCGCCATGGACCTGGGCGACGGCGTGCAGTACCCCATGGGCGGGTTCCGGCACCTGGTGGAGCGGCTGGAAGCCCTGGCCCTTGACGCCGGCGTCCGTATACACACCCGGGCCGAGGCATTCCACATCGAAACCCGCGAAGTACCCCGGCCAGGCGGCAAGGGACATTTGGGCGGCCTGGGCCGCCGTCGTATTCTCCCCCGGCGGGACCGCGAGGTCACCGGCGTCAAATGGCGCGACGGGTACGGTGCAGAACACTTCAGTGTGGCTGACCTGGTGGTCTCCGGCGCCGACCTCCACCACACTGAAACCGCGCTCCTGGGCAAAACCGACCGCAGCTACCCGCAGCCCTGGTGGCAACGGCGCACCAGCGGGCCCGGCGCCGTGCTGGTCATGCTGGGTGTGCGGGGAACGCTGCCGCAGCTTCCCCACCACTCGCTGTTTTTCACCAGCGACTGGGACGCCAACTTCGCCGCGATCTTCGGTGACCGGCCAGCCATCCCCGATCCCGCCTCGATCTACGTCTGCAAACCCAGCGCCACCGACCCGGGAGTCGCACCGCAGGACCACGAGAACCTCTTCGTCCTGGTACCCATCCCGGCCGACCCCGCCCTCGGTTCCGGAGGGCCGGAGGGCAGCGGCGACCCCCTGATCGAACAGGCCGCCGACGCCGCCATCGACCAGATAGCGGCGTGGGCGGACATCCCCGATCTCCGCGAGCGCATCGTAGTACGGCACACCACAGGTCCCGGTGACTTCCTCCGCGACTACAATTCCTGGCGCGGCGGCATGCTGGGTCCGGCGCACACCCTGGGCCAAAGCGCGATGTTCCGGGCGCAGAATGCCTCCCGGAAAGTCCGGGGCCTCTACTACGCCGGGGCCACCACGGCACCGGGTGTGGGCGTACCCATGTGCCTCATCAGCGCCGAGCTGGTGTTGAAGAGGATCCGTGGGGACCACAGCGCCGGCCCCACCCAAGCCAGGCGGACTGTACCCTTGCCACGGAAAGTTGGCTGATGGGCTTCGTCTACCTCGCTTCCCTGCTGGCCGGAATCGGCTGCATGCTGCTGCTGGACCACCGTTTCAGGTTGTTCTTCTGGCGTGACGCGCGCGCGGCATCCATCGTGACCGCCGTGGGCGTCCTTTTCCTGCTGGCCTGGGACCTTGCCGGGATCGGGCTGGGCATCTTCCTCCGCGGTGAAGGGGCGATTGCCACCGGGGTGCTCCTGGCCCCGGAGCTTCCCCTGGAGGAGCCCGTCTTCCTCACCTTCCTGGTCCTGTGCACCATGATTCTTTATACCGGCGCCGCACGGCTCCTCGCGGCCAGGCAGGCCAGGCCGGCCAGGAGCCGTGAGCAGGAACGGGAGAACGCATGACGTACCTGTGGCTTGCGCTCGCCTTCATCGCCGCGGCAGCGACGGCGGGCGTACTGTTGACGCGCAACGCCACTGGTGGACGCCTTGCCACCGATGGACAGCGCGGCGGGCAGCATGCAGGGAACGCGGGACGGCATTGGAAGGCGGTCGGCCTGGCCCTCGCAGCCCTGGTGGTCCTGACGGCGGTGTTCGACAGCATCATGATCGGGATGGAACTCTTCCACTACGACCCCGGCCACATCCTGGGGTTAAGGATCGGGCTGGCTCCGGTGGAGGATTTCGCCTATCCGTTGGCGGCGGCCCTGGCCCTCCCCGGGCTCTGGATCTGGCTGACCCGCAAACGCCAGGGAACGTCCACGGTTGAAGACGGTTCCGGCAGCCCGCGCAAAGGCCTCATTTCCCAGGCCTTCCTGGCCTCCCGTCCGGTCAGCTGGATCAACACGGCGTATCCCTTCGCGGCCGCCATGCTCCTGACCACCCGGGAGATTGACTGGGTGCTGGTAACAGGAACCCTCTACTTCCTGGTTCCCTACAACCTGGCCATGTACGGGATCAACGACGTCTTCGATTACGCCTCCGACCTCAAGAACCCCCGCAAGGGCGGCATTGAGGGGGCGCTCCTTGAGCCCCGGCTGCACCGGCCCATGCTGTGGCTCGCCGCCGTGACCAACCTTCCGTTCCTTCTGGTGCTGGGATTCGCGGGCGGACCCGCAACCTGGCTGGCCCTGGCCGTCAGCGCCTTCGCGGTGGTGGCCTATTCTGCCGCCGGGCTGCGCTTCAAGGAACGTCCCGTGCTGGATTCCATGACTTCCAGCACCCACTTCGTCAGTCCCGCGGTGGTGGGCCTGACCTTGGCGGGAGCCACCATGACGCCGGGTCTGGTGGTCCTGCTGGCCGCATTCTTCATGTGGGGCATGGCAGCGCACGCCTTCGGTGCGGTCCAGGACATCGAACCCGACCGGCATGCGGACATTGCCTCTATAGCAACAGTCTTCGGGGCCCGCCGCACGGTGCGGACCGCCGTCGTACTGTGGCTCCTTGCCGGACTGGCGATGCTGGCTACACCGTGGCCCGGGCCGCTGGCGGCCGTCATCGCCCTGCCGTACATCCTCAACTGTGCGCCATGGTGGAACGTCACGGACTCGACGGCGGCACGCACCAATGTGGCGTGGCGCCGGTTCATCTGGCTCAATTACGGTTCAGGTTTCCTGGTCACGCTGATCCTCATCCTGCAATGGAATAGGGTCCCGTGACCGGCGCGCCTAATGCCCGGGGTGCCCTTCGCCGGGTTCATCGACCGTGTCCAGGGCTTGGCTCATCCGTTGCAGGAAGTCCACCACAACCTTCGAGTCCTCCGGGGTCAACGAGCTTGCGACGTCCAGCATGCGGCGGTGCATGGCGCCAAGCGTATGGCGCACTTCTTCATCCGAGGCGGGTGTCGGCCGCACGATCAGGGCCCGCCGGTCGGTGGGATGCGGTTCCCTCCGAAGATGGCCGGACGCCACCAGCCGATCGATCAAGGTGGTCATGGAGGCCGAGGTTATGCCCAGCCGCTCGCCCAGGTCCTTGGGCTTCATCACCCGGCCATCGGCTTCGGCTTCAAAGAGGTACCGCAGGGCCAGCAGGTCCTTTTCGCCCATCAGCATGGAAGAGCGGGTGCGGCGGCGCATGGCCTGCTCCGAGGTCCGGTAATCCCGGAGCGCATTCAGGACACCAACGGCAATCTCCTTTTGGCCCGGGTCCTTCCCGTACCAGTAGCCCTTCGCGTGCGCGTCCGCGTTCATGCATGATCCTTCAAAGAAGCTTAAAGCTCGTTTACCTAGCAATTGATAGTAAGTCACCAATCGTGGCAAACGCATAGACCGCAGGCAATCCCACCAGGAAAGAGGCACGGCTCATGGCAATCACAATGTCGGACACCGCCCGGCAGATCACGGTAACAGTGAGCCTGGCGGTGTGCATCGTGGGCTCCATGATCGGGGTCGGGGTTTTTGGCGGGACGCCCATAGCTCAAGCCGCAGGCGGTGCCCTGGCCGCGGATTCAACGCTCCTGGCCCCGGCCACGCCCGCATTCTCCATCTGGTCCGTGGTGTACACGGGCCTTGCCGCGTACACCGTGTGGCAGTGGCTTCCTTCGCAGCGGACCAACCCACGGCAGCGGAAACTTGGCTGGCTGGTGGCCTTGTCCATGATCCTCAACGCCGCCTGGATCCTCTCCGTCCAGGCGGGATGGCTGGCCGCCAGCGTGCTGGTGATCGTTGGATTGTTGGCAGTCCTGGCGGGGTGCTTCCTCCGCTACAGCCGGAGCCGCCCGTCGTCCCCGGTGGAAGCCGTGGTGGTGGATGGCACCCTGGGGCTCTACCTGGGCTGGACCAGCGTGGCCGTGTGCGCCAACATTGCCGCCGCCCTGAAGGCCGCGGGTTTCTCCGGTTTCGGGTGGCGGCCGGAAGTATGGTCCATTGCCGTGCTGGTGGTGGTCGCCGCCGTCGGAATTGCCTTGGCAGTCAAGGGCCAAGGGCGGCTGGCCCTGGCTGCAGCCATCGCCTGGGGCCTGCTCTGGATCACCGTGGGGCGCAGCGCAGACGCGCCTGAATCGTTCCCTACCGCGATAGCCTCGGCCGCGGCGGCCGCCGTGGTTCTCGGTGCCGCCATCCTGGTCCGTACCCGCGTGGCCCTGGCCACCGCCCCGGTCCGCAACCGGAGGGCCTGACGCCCTAGGGTTTGGGTTCCTTCCGGTCCACGGGCCCGCTGACCACTACCTGGGCGGGGCTGTGCAGGAGGTATCCGTTGAGCCAGGAGAACAACGCCCTGACTTTCTGCTGGGTCCCGGAGAGAAGCGCCAGGTGGACCAGCAGCCAGGACACAAAGGCGAACGGCCCCTGCAGCTGGATGCGCTGCCGACCGATTTCCGCCACGGCTGCACCGCGCCCCACCATGGCCATGTACCCCTTGTCCACGTAGTCAAAGGGCCTGCGGGTGCCTCCGGTGAGGTCGGCCAGGATGTTGCCGGCCGCCCATTTGCCGGCTTGCTGGGCCACTGACCCCAGCTGCGGCAATTTGGTTCCCTTGGAATCGGTAATGTTGGCGGCGTCGCCCAGGACGTAGACTCCGGAGGCGTTGGGGGCGGTCAGGTCGGGCAGCACGTCCACGCGTCCCCCGCGCCCCAGCGGCAGCCCGGAGTTGGCTACCACCGCGCCGGCCTTCAGTCCGCCTGCCCACACCACGATCTGTGCCGGGATGCGGCTGCCGTCGGCCAGCGTCACGCCGTCCGGACGGACATCGGTGACTCCTACGCCCATGTGGAGCTGCACCCCTACTTTCGTGAGGTGCGCGGTGGCGTATTTCTGCGACTTTTCAGAAAACGCGGCCAAGACGGTGGGAACCATGTCCACCAGGTGCACCCGGCACCGCGAAGCAAGGTCCTTGGAGAAGTACTTGCCCACCACGTACTTGACGTTTTCGGCCATCGCCCCGGCAGTTTCCACGCCGGTGGGGCCTCCGCCCACCACCACCACGTCAACGTCGGCCTCGGGATTCTTGTCCGCCTCATCAAGCAGCCGGGTCAGGCCTGTTCCAAGTTTAGTGGCATCAGTGACCGAGTACAGCGGATAGGCGTGTTCCTCCGCGCCGGGGGTGTTGAAGAAGTTGGGTACGGCGCCCAAGGCGAGGACCAGGCTCTCTCCCCGGAAAGTGTCGCCATCGCTGGTCGTGACCGATTTCGCGGCGACGTCCACCGCTTCCACCTGCGCGGTGACCACCCTGACTGTCTTAAGGCGCCGAAAAACGGAGCGCAGTGGCCGGGCAATGGCGGACACCCCGATTTGGGACGTGGCCACCTGGTAGAGCAGGGGCTGGAACTGGTGGTAATTGTTGGAGTCGATGAGCAGGACGCGCACGCCCTGACGGCCCAGCTTCTTGGCCGCTGCAACGCCGGCGAACCCGGCCCCGGCAATGATGACCTGATAGGTGTCGTCCATGCGAGCAACTTACTGCACGGGCGCTCCGTGTAACAGGCCCCCCGGCTTTCCCGCCCACAGGAAACAACCGAACGCCCACTCCCACTTATTACGCTTTGAACTGGGAAAACGTTGGAGATGCACCCCGCGTAATGATTGACATGACGTAACTCACATTCTGTAAGCTAATTTCAAAGTCACGCAGCCGGCTTCCTTCGCTCTACTTCCCGGGAGGTCCGCATTGGCCCCCAATTCCCTCAAATCGACGTACTCCCACACAGTGGCACCCTTCGCTGCACCTGTTGCTCGACGTGGAGCAACCAGGCCGCACGATCTGCCCACCAAGCCCGATGCCCTGCTGGGGGCCATAGCAGTCAGGCAACTCTTCCGGCGATGGCCGCTGGTTCCCACCCGGGAGTTGGAACGGATCCGCCACGTCCTGGTCCATTGCGACCAACTTGGCTCGCCGGAAACACATCATCTGTCAGAACCCGCCCAGGCCCTCCTGGACCTGATCACAGGCGAACTCGAGCGACGCCGGGAGGCAGCCAAGGCCGCCCACCCCGCGAGCGGACCAGCACGGAAACCGGCAAAGACGCCGGCAAACCCGGCAGCCCAGGCTGCTGCCGGCGAAAGGAGCCCACACCATGGCAGGCCACTTTGAACTCGTCGACGCCGCAGGCGGGGATTGCCGCGTACGCCTGGTAGACGCCGACGGCCAGGAGTTGGCGCTGTCCATGTGCTTCCAGGACAAGGCAGAGGCCGCCAAGGGCATCTTCTCGCTGCGGGAAATCGCAGCGAGCGGCCTTATCGAGGACCACACCTCACCGCACTAAGGAAGGTGTGGCCGGGTGCAACAGAGGCTGTTTCACCCGGCCATGGCCTTAGGCGGGCTTGCCAACGATCGGAAGTCCCGCCGTCGGGAAGGTACTGGGAAACACCGACGGCGGCGGGACCGGCACGGCGTCCAGCGGCACCGTCACGGTGTCCGTGCCGACCGTGACGCGCTCGCCGCGGACGTCCACGGCCAGCGGCTCCAGGCTGTAGCCCCCCGCGGGTTCAAGCGCCAGTGCGATGGAACCCTGGGACAGCTCGACGGAGAGCAGCCTGCCCTGGACCTTGAGGCGGAACGACAACCCGTCCCATTCGGACGGCAGGCGGGGGTCGAAGCGGAGCACCTCGCCCTGGTCCCGCATGCCCGCGAATCCGCACACCAGCGAACTCCAGATGCCGCCGGTGGAGGCGATGTGCACGCCGTCGATCGTGTTGCCGTGGGAATTGTCCAGGTCGATGAACAGCGCCTCGGTGAAGTGCTTCAGCGCGACATCGCCATACCCGACTTCGGCGGCCATGATGCCCTGCACGCAGGCCGACAGCGTGGAGTCGCCGGTGGTGATGGGATCGTAGAAGTCGAACGCGCGCTGCTTTTCCTCCGCCGTGAAGTCCTGCCACTGCAGGAACATGGCCAGCACCGTGTCGGCCTGCTTCAACACCTGGTGCCGGTAGATGACCAGCGGGTGAAAGTTCAGCAGCAGCGGGTACTTTGAACGGGGCGTGTTCCAGTCCCACGGCTCCAGCGTCATGAAGTCGTTGTCCTGGCTGAAGACCTGCAGGTGCGGATCATAGGGCAGCGACATGCGCTCGGCAGCCTGCCGCCACACCATCCGTTCGGTTTCGGCGATGCCGTGGTGGTCGAGTTCCGCAGCGGCACGGAGGTTAAACCGTGCCATGACGTTGGTGTAAAGGTTGTCGTTGACCACGGCGGTGTACTCATCCGGTCCGGTGACACCGTGGATGTGGAACATGCCGTCCTTGCCGAAGAACCCCAGGGATGCCCACATCCGGGCCGTCTCGATCAGGAGCTCAGCCCCCACCTCCGCGGTGAACCCGGCGTCGCCGCTGGCCCACCGGTAGCGGTTGGCGGCAAAGGCAATGGCTGCGGCGATGTGGAACTGCGCCGTGCCTGCTGCGTAGTACGCACTGGCCTCCAGGCCGTTGATGGTCCGCCACGGGAACAGGGCGCCGTCAACGCTGAGCTCCTTGGCGCGCACCCTGGCATCGGGAAGCATCGCATGCCGGGACTCGAGGACTTTCCGGGCGCCCTCGGGGTTGGTGTACGTCAGGTAGGGCAGGAGGTAGACCTCCTGGTCCCAGAAGTAGTGGCCTTCGTAGCCCGAACCGCTCACGCCCTTGGCCGGGATCCCGGCAACTCCGGCACGGGCCGTTGCCTGCGCCAGCTGGAAGAGGCCCCACCGCACGGCCTGCTGGAGTTCTGGCTGACCACCGATCGCCACGTCCGCGGTGGTCCAGTACTGGTTGTAGTGAGCTTGGCTCTGGGCGACGATCTCGCTCAACTGCACGAGCCGGGACTCGGCCTCCAGGGCCAGGCTTTCGCCGCGGTCATCGGCGTCGTCCGCACCGGCTACCACGTAACTTGCCGTCTTCTCCAAACGGAACGGCTCGGCGTCGCTGATGGCCAGGACGTACCGGACCGAGGACTCGTCCTCGGCAACCACCGTTTCGAACGGCTGGCCCTCCACGGAAATCCAGTGGTCCACGGCTACGGCAATCCGCTGGCGGGACTCGGCGGTTTCCCATGCCAGGCGCAGCGACCCGTCCGCGCCCTGCAGGTGCAAAGGCAGGAGCACACGGCCGGCGTGGCGGCCAGAGCGGCGCGGGTCATGGACCGAGTGGTCCTCCACCGGCTGGTCCTGGCGGTTGACCACGGCCGAGGTAATGTCCGCAGAGACATCCCGGTCCGCGCTCACCGTCAGTTCCAGGCCAAGGCACCCGCGTGAATCGAACCCGACTGCCCGGCGCTCCACCGTGGTCACGGTGGCGCCGGAGCGGCAGGCCCACGTGGTGCTTTCCTCATAGATTCCCGTGGAAAAGTCCACGCTGCGGTAGTAGTCGAGCACCGTGGACTCGGCCAGGCTCAGGGCCTCGCCGTCGATCGACACGGTGAAGTTGTTGGCGTCCGGAACATACACGATCCGCTGGCCCGTCCGCGCAAAACCGTAGGCGTTCTCAGCGTGCTTGATATCCCAAATCTCGTGGAACCCGTTGATGAACGTCCCCGGAAGTCCGCCGTCGCCGCGGGTCGAATGTGCGCCGCGGATTCCCAGGTGGCCGTTGCCGAGGGTGAACAGCGTCTCCAGCGTCCCCTCGTCACCGGGGACGTGGATGTTCTCCACAAGCTTCCACGGTTCACACGGGAAGCGCAGCCGATCGGAGCTGATGAGTGCCATGGGCTCTTGGTGTCCTTCGAAAAAGTAGTATCAGAGAAGGTCGCTGAGGTCGTCCACCACCAGCGTGGCTCCGGCATCGAGCAGGGTTTGGCGGCCCGCTCCCCGGTCCACGCCGATCACGGCCCGGAAGTTGCCTGCACTGCCGGCCTGGACACCGGACACGGCGTCCTCCACCACAATGCACTCCTCCGTGGGAACACCCAGCAGCGACGCGGCATACGTGAACGTTGCCGGGTCCGGCTTTCCGGGAAGCCCGACGGCGGCAGCCACCTGGCCATCCACCACCACCTCGAAGTGGTGGTCGAGTCCGGCGGCCTTCAGCACAGCGGGAGCGTTCCGGGATGACGACACGACCGCGACCTTCAGTCCCGCCTCCACCGCTGCATTGATGAACTTGACCGAGCCTGGGTACGGGTCCACGCCACGGGTGTCCACGATCGCATTGAAGATCGCATTCTTGCGGTTGCCGAGGCCCTGCACTGTTTGGCTGGTGGGGGCGTCGTCCAGGGGGCCTTCCGGCAGGGTGATGCCGCGGGAGGCCAGGAAGTCCCGGACCCCGTCAAAACGCGGCTTGCCGTCGATGTGGTCGAAATAATCGCTTTCGCGGTAGCCCGCGGGGTGGCCTGCTTCGGCGAGGTAGCCGTCGAAAAGTTCCTGCCACGCCTGTTCATGCACCACGGCGGTGGGCGTCAGCACGCCGTCGAGGTCGAACAGGAGCGCAGCAGCGCCGGTCCAGGCAGTATGGAGGTCAGTCATATGCAAAAGTCCGTTTCAGCGCCGCAGGGCGCATCTTTTTATTCGGTGTTCGATGGGCTTTTCAGGGGCAGGTGTTGGGGTTCTGCTGCCGGGGGCCGTGCCACGCAGGTGATGCGGTGGACTGGACGGCTCTGCGCCCGGGCCCCGGGGGCCCGTCATCGATGCCAACGACCATTGTCCCACGGAAGATTCCCCCGGGATACATCCGGGCACATGCAGCTAACGGTGTTCACTGCATGGAGTGCGGCCTCCAATCGCTGCCGTCGGTTCTTGTTGCCGGCCGTTGGGGAGCCGCAAGCCAAAAGTGTAAGCGCTTACAAATTCGTCATTCAACAGAGTATCCCCGGCCATCTGTATGTGACGGGAATCGCAAAAAAAAGATTGCTTCCGGCGGCGGTTTGCCGTCTAATCCGGAGCGTTCAGCACGTAGAAGCGCAGGAAGGCGCTCACGTCCACCAACTCCGGCGGTTCGATCCTGTGCCCCATGCCGGGATAGGTCCGTGCCGTCAGCGCCACGTTGGCATTGAGCCACTCCTCCGTGTGGGCGATCGCGTCCTCGTTGATCACCGGATCAGCCTTGTCCCGGCCCCAAAAGAACGGCGGCGGCGTGTCAAAGGACTCGCTCAGGGCCAGGAGGTCGTTATCCAGCACAAACCCGGACAAGCCCACCGTGGCTTTGAAGGCATGGGGGCGGAGCCGCAGGAGCGTGCTGGCCATGGCCATGCCCTGTGAATAGCCGAGCAGGCTGACGCTGCTGTGGTTGCCCTTGACCGAGCCGATCCAGTCGAACACCCGGTTGGTCGACGTGATGACATCGGCGAAATCGTTGGTGAGGAAGTAGTCCAGCAGGAACCAGCCGTAGTGGTCCCCGATCACCATCGGCCCGCGCAGGGCGGCGCACGTGAACTCCTTGGGCAGGTGCGGAAAGAGTTCCACCATGCGCTCCTCACTGGTGCCGTAGCCGTGCATCATCACCAGCAACGGCGTGCCTGCGCGCTCGTTTTCAGGCTTCGACCAAACCACTGAGTCCATGGACCCGAGCCTAGTAGACTGACCGCATGACACCGCAGGAACTGGCCAACCTGGCCCATCTGCGGCGCGCCCGGGACTTCATCGACCGCGAGTACGCACGGCCGCTGGACGTACCCACCATGGCCGCCGGCGCACTCATGTCGCCCGCCCACTTTTCCCGCCAGTTCAAAGCGGCGTATGGCGAATCCCCCTACAACTACCTCATGACCCGGCGGATCGAGCGCGCCATGGCCCTGCTCCGCGCCGGAGCCAGCGTCACCGATGCCTGCATGGAAGTAGGGTGTACCTCCCTGGGTTCCTTCAGCTCCCGCTTCAACGAAATCGTGGGAATGACGCCCAGCGAATACCGCTCCCGCGAGCACCAGGCCGTCAAGGCCATGCCCACCTGCATCGCCAAGCAGCACACCCGGCCGGAACGGAAGAAGGCCGAAACAGCCGCCACCAGTTGAGCAGGATCGGAGAAGCGCCGCCCAGGCCACTGCAATAGCGTGTGGGACATGAACATCTCACTGAAATACGCACACATCACCGTCAACGACATCGACGAGTCCCTGGCCTTCTACCGGGACGCACTCGGCCTTGATGTCAGGAACGACGTCGGCTCTGACGGGCAGCGTTGGGTGACCCTCGGCAGCGAGGCGCAGCCGGACCTTGAGCTGGTCCTGTCCCCGCCGCACGCCGGGCGATCCCAAGCAGACGGGGATGCCATCCAGGAACTCCTCACCAAGGGCGTCATGCCCATGCTCGTCTTCGCGACCGACGACCTCGACGGAACGTTCGAGAAACTCCGGGCGTCCGGCGCGGAAGTTCTCCAGGAGCCCATTGACCAGCCGTGGGGTCCCCGCGACTGCGCCTTCCGCGACCCGTCCGGAAACCTGATCCGCATCAACCAGGGCTGAAGCACGCCAAGCGGGAGGCGGCCGTGGCACCCGCGGCGGCTTCCCGCCGTCGTGCGCCCTTGGACGGCGGGGCAGTTACCGGCGGGCGAGCCCTACATCGGACCGCTGGCCGTCCTGGTTGGTGGTGGCGATCGCGGCACTGACCACGTCCGCCAGCCGTAGGCGGCGAGCGTAGGCCTGGCGCTGCAAACGCTCACCCGTGCCGCGTTTGAGGATCCTGGCCAGACCGGACCGTGCGGTTCCCAGGTCGCCCGTGCCGGTCAGCGCCTTCCGTACGTGCCGCAGCAGAGCCCCCACCACGTCGGCTGCGGGGCAGGGCACCTGCTCCAGCGGATGCAGCAGTTGGTCGCCCATGCCAAAGCGGCTGGCGCGCCAGTTGGACATGCGCAACACGCTGGTCAAAGCGTTCGACGGCGGCGCCCCCTGCCGCCATTCCCCCGCCGCGGTTTCCACCAGGGCCCGGGCGATGACGGCGATGGTCAGCGCATCCTCCGCGTACAGGCAGACATCGGCAATACGCAGCTCCACGGTGGGTTGCCCGCGGGAAAGGCGCGCGTCGAAGTAGATCATGCCCTCATCCATGGGTACCCCGGTGGCCAGCAGCTCCGCGAGCACTGTCCGGTACCCCTCTGCCGAGCCGAACACGTCCATGGGGCCGGCGGTGGGCCACCTGTTCCAGATCTGCGTCCGATAGCTGGCAAAGGCTGTGTCCGCGCCCATCCAGAAGGGAGAATTCGCGCTCAGGGCCAGCAGGACCGGCAGCCAGTGGCGTATCCGGTCCAGGACGGCAACTCCTTCGTCCTGGGACTCGATGGACACATGCACGTGGAAGCCACACGTGAGCTGCTCACGGGAAATGAGGCCGAACTCCGTCCCCATGGCGGCGTAGCGACGGTTGCCCAGGGTTGGAGTTGCATGGAAGACCGGTGGCGTGGCCAGGGCTGCCACCCTGGCACCCACTGCCCGCGCAGCCGAATCGGCCAAGGCCCGGCCCAGCACGATCTCCTCCCGAAGGTCGGATGCCTTGCTGCAGGGCCGCGAGTTCACTTCAATCTGTTCCTGCTTGAACTCGGATTTAAGTGTCGGGGACTCATCGGGCCCCTTGCCGGATCCTGCGGCGACATCCAGCATCCCGGTGGCAAGCGCCAGCGGGGTTCCGTCCACCGGATCGGCAATGAGCAACTCTTCTTCGACGCCGAACGTACGCATGGCCACCCTCCCCTGTGGATGTGGATCAAAGACGGCACTCAGCCGACGTGGCGCGGCACCTCCATCTGGAAGCCGCAACGGCAGTGCAGCACCTGTGTCTGGAGATAGACCTCCAACAAGCTCGGGCCATCCGGATCGCCAGTGGTCCGGGGAGCCTCAATCACGCGTTCGGCGGGGCGGCCCAGCGTCATGGGTTCACCGCAGTGCGTGCAGCTGAACCACAGTCCGGCCGCCGAGGTGGCGAGGAACTCCGCCTGAATGCTGGGGACGAGCTCTGCCAGGCGGACTGCGTGGGCGTAAAAAGTGTCACATTCACTGCAGGTGTAGCTGACTTCCACCAGCTCGGACTGGTTGGGGGCAGCTTCCACCACTGTTTCAACAAAAATATAGGAATCGGTTCCGCACACTGTGCACCACGGCCGGGTGTCACTGGGGGCCGGTTGTGCCCCGGGTCTGGTTGCGGGTTCCGGGGCGGGAATCGGGGATCCAAGCGTCATTGCCATTCTCCTTCAAGCACATTTCCACTGTGCAGTGGTTCCGACACATTCCCTTGCGGGGGCGCATTGAGAGCGTCGGGAAGAAGCAGATTGCTCCTGGTGAAAGCGGCGCGGAATGCACGCGGGTCGCCGGCCGACGAAGGCCACAGCTGGGGCGTGCAGTTCAGGGACCATTTCCGGGATGGCTCCAGGTCGCGAGGCTTCAAGGGCTATCGGCTTAACCCACTAAGAATGTAGATCACCAGTGGCGGACCCCACAAGATGCAGGGTTGACGGGAGGTGCTCCCCAACGCTGCCTCAGGGCTCGAAATGGGAGACCGGCGCCTCGTTCGCCATCGCCCGGATCAGCTGCTCGGCCACGTCCCTCAGTTTTTGGTTACGGCCATTGGAGGCCTTGGTCAGGATTTGGAACGCTTCCTTCTGGCTGCACCGGTTCTGGCCCATGATGATGCCGCAGGCGAGGTCGATCACCGTGCGTGACTGCATGGCGTCACGGAGGTCGTCGGCATGCTGCTGCTTGGTGCCGATCCGCACTGCCAACCGCAGGGAACGTTCCGCCTGCCCGCCGTAAAGTTCGCATTCCCGGATGGTGGCAGGATCAAACACCCCGGCCTTGGGTGCGAAAAAGTTCAATGCAGCCGTTGCGCCCTCGTCCAGGGTGACCGGAACGCAAAGGACGGACAGGTGCCCGCGCTCAGCGATGACAGAGCAGTAATCGCTCCACCGCTGATCCACGGAAGTGTCCGGCACATGCACCGTGGCCCTGGATCTCATGGCCTCCAAACACGGTCCGTCTCCGTACGACTGCTGAACCTCGTCGATCAGGCGGGCTTCCTTGGTGCTTCCGGCCACGGTTGCTGAACGGCGGCGCCGGTTCAACGTGATGCCGCAGAGCACGTCCAAACCAACGGCGGCGGACACGGCGGCAGCCGAGAAGACGGCCAGATCCTCGAGGAATCCGTTGACGTCGTCGCTGTCGATGACCAGATCCTGCAGCTGCTCAGGGATCGAAATATCGTCCGGCACCACCGCGTCGTTACGGCCTGCGTATTCAACGTTCATTTCGTCCATGATTCAGATTATGTCGCCAACTGCGCCCCGCGTCATTCTTTGCGGATACTGGCAAAGAATCCTTGCATCCACGGTGCACCTATGTGCACAATCTAGCTACAGTCCGCCCCACGGACCCAGGCGTACGCTCATGCAGACGGGCACCCGCATTCACATGCAAAGGTGAATACCCATGCCGGCCCAGCCAGCGTCGAGAGTCCCGGACGAAGCCCACCAGCCGCCCGACGAACCTCTCTGGTGCCCGCAGTGCAATACAGACCAGCACCTGCTGGTGGGCACCATCCAGCAGCACTACCCGCCGGCCACCACCACGCTTGATGTGGATTATGACTGCGCCGCCTGCGGGAACTCCTATCTCCGGACCGCCACAGTGCAGCGTGTGGCCATGATCCTGAACCGGCCCGGCTCCTCCCACAGCGTCTTCCAGTTCGGCGGCCAATACCTCCACTGCGGCGCCCCAATGAAAACCAGGAGCTGCGAGCTTCGGCGGATCCAGGCCACGGCGGCAGTGCGTCCAGGCAGCAGCGCCCAGCTTTATGAAGTCCACATCAACACACGCGTCCTGGGATGCAGTTGCGGGTTCCGCATGGAATTTCCCGACTGATGGCCGGCGGAAACCTCCTGCGGCAGCATCCAAGGACCTACCGGAAGAAGACAGCATGAAGGCAGACAAACGAAGGAAAGAGTCACTGGCGACCGGTTCCGATTCGAGGTCCGGCAAGCACAAGCTTCCGGACCCACCCGACCCGGACAACCTTCCCATCGACTACACCAACGGCTGGGACTCGAGCCGGTTCCCCACCAGCGCGCCCAGGAGCCTCCGGCCACAACAGCTGGGGCACCGCAGGAACATCAAGCCGTGAGCGGCAACTCCCCGGGCGCTGGCGGCGCGGGAACCCCGGACCTGACGAGCGCAGACCCCGCCGTGGAGCCGGACCCTGCCATCCAGTCCCGCCAGCGGGAACCTGCTCCCACTCCGGAACCCGTTCCCCTGCCCGAGCCCGGGCCGCCGCCAGTACCCGAACCGGACCAGATACCGGAGGACGACCAACTTTAGAAGAAGGGCCTGGCTGCGGGAGCCGCCGGGCCAGTGGAACCGCAGGGGCGCCGGCTCCCGACAGTTCCACCGAATGACCGGGTCCTGCCAAATCCCCCAGTCAGGACCCGACGAGGGCACGTCGCGCTACAGGGAGCGCGACGTGCCTTTTCGTTTGCCCTGCACACGCCTGATCCTTCGCATCATCAATCTTTGTTTGTGTTGATTTCTCTTGACTTACCCGCATAAACAAAGATAGAGTCAAGCAATTCCACATCGCTGTGACAGCAATCACTCACAGTGGATGCACGAAAACAGGCATTACCGCAATGGAGGGTAAGTGTTCGCCGAAGAGCGCCAACAACTGATCTCCGCACTCGTCGCAGAGCGCGGACGCGTGAGCGTTACCGAGCTCGCCGACCGGTTCAGCATCACCACCGAAACCATCCGCCGCGACCTCGCGGCCCTCGAGGTTTCCGGCAACCTGCGCCGTGTGCACGGCGGCGCAGTCCCCTCGGACCGGCTCAGCACCCGCGAAGAAAGCATCCTGGAGCGCGCCATTCAGCGCCAGGCCGAAAAACTCCGCATCGCAGCAGCCGCCCTTTCCATGATTCCCGGACCCACCACCGGCAGTGTCCTGCTCGATGCCGGTTCCACCACGGAAACCCTCGCCGACCTCCTGGCCCAACGCACGCCGGCCAATGGCTCAACGGACGACCTCGTGGTGATCACCCACGCCATTCCCATTGCCGGCAAGCTGTCTGCCACTCCCGGTGTTGCCCTCCAGATCCTCGGTGGCCGCGTCCGCGGGCTGACACAGGCGGCAGTGGGCCAGTCCACCGTGGAGGCCGCTTTCAAGCTCCGGCCGGACATCGCGTTCGTCGGTGCCAACGGCATCCACGCTACGTTCGGGCTCAGCACCCCCGATCCCGAGGAAGCCGCCGTCAAGGCAGCCTTCGTCAAGTCAGCCCGCCGCGTGGTGGCACTGGCCGACTCTTCCAAGCTGGACGCCGAAACCCTGGTCCAGTTCGCCACTTTGAAGGATGTGGATACCTTGATCACAGACAGGGAGCCCTCCGCGGAACTCGCGGCAGCCCTGGCCGACGCCGGTGTAGACGTGGTGGTCGCATGATCGTCACGCTGACCGCCAACCCCAGTCTTGACCGGACAGTTGAACTTCCCGGGCCGCTGGCCCGCGGAGAAGTGCAGCGCGCGGTGGCCGTCCATCAGGAATCGGGCGGAAAGGGCGTCAATGTGTCCCGGGCGCTCGTGGCCTCCGGCCTCGAAACGCTCGCGGTTCTTCCGGGCGACGACTCGGATCCGGTCCTTGCCGGACTGCACGACGGCGGTGTGCCCTTTGCCGCGCTCCCCATCGGTCAAGCGCTGCGCAGCAACGTCACGCTCACCGAACCGGACGGCGTCACCACCAAGATCAACGAGCCCGGCCCGGAACTGAGCGGGGAACAGCAGGAGGCCCTGATCGGACTGCTGCTTGAACGCTCGCGTGGCGCCAGCTGGGTGGTCCTGGCCGGCTCGCTCCCACCAGGAGTGCCCGCCGACTTCTATGCCACGATTGCCCGCAGGCTCCGCTCCCGGGCCGATGGGATCGCCGCTCCAGGCATCGCCATCGACTCGTCCGGGGCTCCCCTCGCGGCAGCACTGGAAGGTGACGCCGCCGGAAAGCCGGATCTCCTGAAGCCCAACGCCGAAGAGCTCGCAGAACTCGCTGCGGCCGCAGGCTTCGCCGCTGTCTCCACCGCTGACGAACTGGAAGCAGACCCGGCCAAAGCCGCCCAAGCTGCTGCCGCCGTCGTTCACAGCGGTGTGGGTGCCGTACTCGCAACGCTCGGATCCAAGGGCGCAGTGCTGGTGACGGCAGACGGAGCGTGGCTTGCCACGCATCCGCCAATACAAGCCGTCAGCACTGTAGGTGCCGGCGATTCGTCCCTGGCCGGCTACCTGCTGGCCGCAACCAAAGGTGGTTCCGCCCCGGACTGCCTCCGTCAAGCCGTGGCCCATGGTGCCGCCGCTGCTTCGCTGCCGGGCTCCACTGTCCCGGCAGTCCACCAGACAACCCCAGACGCCGTTACCATCACGGCCCTCCCGAAGGACTAACAGTGACCCAGCTGATCACACCCCAATTGGTCACCCTCGACCAGAACCTGGGCGATGCCCCCGCCGACGTCATCCGTGTCCTGGCCGGCAAGGTTGCCGCCGCTGGCCGTGCCTCCGAGGTTGAAGGGCTCTTCACCGACGCCTTTGCCCGCGAGCAGAAGACGGCCACCGGCGTTCCCGGCGGCATTGCCATCCCGCACTGCCGTTCCGCCGCCGTGACGGAACCGGCCCTGGCTATGGCACGGCTCTCCCACAAGGTGGACTTCGGTGCAAAGGACGGCCCTGCGGACCTCATCTTCTTCATTGCAGCCCCCGACGGCGCTGACCAGGAACACCTGAAGCTGCTCTCCAAGCTGGCCCGATCACTCATCAAAAAGGACTTCACGGCTGCGCTGCGTGCGGCTTCCTCTCCACAAGAGATAGTCGAGCTGGTAGATGGCGCTTTGAGCGATAAGCCGAGTTCCGGCGGAGCCGGTGATGGGGGTCGCGGAGTGGTTGGGCATCGCGAAGCGGGCACGACCCCCATCACCGGTGAAGCGACCCCGGCCGGACCCAAGCGCCTCGTGGCCGTTACCGCTTGCCCAACCGGAATCGCGCACACTTACATGGCTGCCGACTCGTTGGTTGCCGCGGCCAAGGAAGCGGGGGTGGACCTGCAGGTGGAGACCCAGGGTTCCTCCGGCGCCAAGCCGCTGGACCCGGCGGTGATCGCCGCGGCAGATGCGGTGATCTTCGCCGTCGACGTCGACGTCCGCGGAAAGGAGCGCTTCGCCGGCAAGCCGGTCATCAACGCGCCCGTCAAGCGCGGCATTGATGAACCGGACAAGATGGTCCAGGAAGCCCTCGCCGCTGCCGATGACCCCCACGCACACCGGGTGGCCCATTTCGGTGCGGAGGAGCAGGCCGAGCGCGAGGCCGAGGAGAAGAGCGAGCACGTCGGCCAGAAGCTGAAGCGCGCACTCCTGACCGGCGTGTCGTACATGATTCCGTTCGTGGCCGGTGGCGGTTTGTTGATTGCGCTCGGCTTCCTCATGGGTGGCTACCTGATCACGGGCTTTGCCGACAAGATCGTTGTGGAGAACAGCATCTTCAACCTGCCCACCGAGTTCCCGGACAATGCCTGGGGTCCCTTGGGCGCCTACCTCGGTGCCGTCCTCTTCAAGATCGGCGCCCTGTCCCTCGGCTTCCTGGTCCCGGCACTGGCGGGCTACATCGCCTACGCGATCGCCGACCGTCCGGGTATTGCGCCGGGCTTCGTCGCCGGCGCGGTTTCCGGCTTCATGGGCGCGGGCTTCCTCGGCGGCATCGTCGGCGGTTTGCTGGCCGGCTACGTCGCCTACCAACTGGGCAAGCTTAACGTGGCCCGCTGGCTCCGTGGCCTGATGCCGGTGGTCATCATCCCGCTGATCGCGTCCCTGGTAGCGTCCGGGTTGATGTTCCTGATCCTCGGCGCCCCGATCGTCGCGCTGACCAACGCCCTCAACGCCGGGCTTTCCGGCCTGACCGGCGCGGGAGCCATCATCCTCGGCGTCATCCTTGGCCTCATGATGTGCTTCGACCTCGGCGGCCCGGTCAACAAGGTCGCCTACTCGTTCGCCGTTGCCGGCCTCGGCACCGCGTCCATCACCAACCAGGCTCCGTGGCAGATCATGGCCGCCGTCATGGCGGCAGGCATGGTTCCGCCGCTGGCCATGGCGCTGGCTACCGTGCTGGACAAGAAGCTGTTCTCGCTCGCCGAACGCGAAAACGGCAAGGCTGCCTGGCTTCTGGGAGCATCGTTCATTTCCGAAGGTGCCATCCCGTTCGCCGCCGCCGATCCGTTGCGCGTTATCCCGGCCAGCATGGTGGGTGGTGCCGTGACCGGTGCACTGTCCATGGCCTTCGCTGTCACGTCCAAGGCACCCCACGGCGGCCTGTTCGTTTTCTTCGCCATCGACAACTTCCTGTTCTTCTTCCTGTCCATCGCCGTGGGCGTGGCGATCACCGCACTGCTGGTCATAGCCCTCAAGCGCTGGGCCGTGAAAAAGCCCGTCGAAGCGGAAGCGGTTCCTGCCACCGCAGGCGTCTGACCTTCCTGCACCACCGTCACCCTGGACTTCCCACACCCACATCCCTATCCAAGGAGCACCAATGACTGAACGTACCGCCACCATCGCCAGCCGCGTCGGCCTCCACGCCCGCCCGGCAGCCATCTTCGCCGAGGCTGCAGGGGAACTTGACCTCGACGTGACCATTGCCCGCCAGGGTGAACCCGCCGATGACGCCATGGACGCGGCCAGCATCCTGTCCTTGATGAGCCTGGGCGCCGAGCACGGCGATGTCGTGGTGCTGCGTGCTGAAGGCGCGGGTGCGGACGAAGCCCTGGACCGCCTGGTGCAGATCCTCGAAACGGACCACGACGCCTAGAAGCACCGGCTCCTAAAAGCCTGGCCGCTCCCGGAGGATGCGGCCAGGCTTTTTTCGTTTAACGCCTGCGTCCAGACTGGCCTTTGCGTCCAGCAGCCACTTGCGTCAGCCCTGCTTGGAGATCAGGAATTCCGCGATGGAGGGCTCCGTTGGCTTCACGTCGAGGAGTTCACCGGAAAGATACGCTTCCACGATCCGCGGGTCCACGTAGGAGGTGCGCGCCACCGTGGGCGTGTTGCCCAGCAACCCGGCCGCCTCTTTCATGGCTTTGACCAAGGCCTGGGGGCGGGTCATGGTGCCTTCAGTCTTCAGGAGGCACAGCGCTGCGGCGGCAGTGCCCTTCCACGTCCGGAAGTCCTTTGAACTGTAGGCTTCACCGGCAATGCTCCGGAGGTACTCATTAACCATGGACCCGTCCAAGGGAACCCACGAGCCGTTGGCCTTGTAGGCCAACAGCCGCTCCTTGCCCGGCCTGCGGGAAAGGGGTTCGAGGAAGGCAGCCAGCGCTGGGTCATTAATGGAGGTGTCCCACCATTGGCCGCTCTTGCCGGGAAACTTCAGGCCGACGGCGTTGTCCTTGATCCTCGCGTGGCGGCACCGGAGGGTCGTCAGTCCGTAGGACCCGTTCTGCTTCATATAGCTTTCGGAGCCGACCCGCAGTGCTCCCAGATCCATGAGGCGGACAGCGGCAGCCAGGGTTTGTTGCCTGGGGTCGGAGGTGTCCTTCAAGTGCAGCGTCACGGTGCGCCGGATCGATGGGAAGGCCGAGCCCAGTTCGGCGGCGCGCTGGAATTTCTCGGTGTCCTTACGTTCGCGCCACCGGGGATGGTAGAGGTACTGGCTGCGTCCCGCGGCATCCACGCCCGTGGCCTGGATGTGCGCATTCTCGTAGGGACTGATCCAGACCTCGGTCCACGCAGGCGGGATCGCCAGCGCATTGATGCGCTGGCGATCCTCTTTGTCCAGGAGTGTCCCGTCCGGATGGCGGTAGCTGAAACCCTTGCCCGAACGGCGCCGCACGATGCCGGGCTTGGAAAGGTCACTGCGCCGAAGCCTGGCCATGGGTGCTCCGCGTGTCCGGTGCCGGGCCGCCGGTCAGGCTTCGTCCGGGTCCGTTACTGCGGCGCCGGCACCCATGATTTCTGCATTGATCATCCAGACCAACTGCTCAAGGCGGGCGATGAACTCATGCAGGAGGTCCGCCGTCGTGGGGTCTTCCTCATCCACCTCGTCATGGACGTCGCGCATGGTCTGGACGGCTCGTTCCACGCGGTCTGTGACCAGTTTGACGGCGTTCTTGGTGGAGACAAGGCCGCCCGGGAACTCCTCCAGCCGAGTGCCCTTGGCGATCGTGGCGCTGCGGCCGTCGGGGAGGGCGTGCAGTGCCCGCATGCGCTCCGCGGTGTCATCGGCAAACTGCCGCGTGGCCACCACAAGTTCATCCAACTGGAGGTGGAGGTCACGGAAGTTGGGGCCAACGATGTTCCAGTGGGCCTGCTTGCCTTGGAGCTGTAGCTCGATGAGGTCCGTCAGGACGATTTGAAGGTTGTCTGCAAGCTGCTGTGACGCTTTCATGTTTTCCTCTCGTGGACGGTCGCTTGGGCGAAAAACCATGCCAGCAAATTTCTTCACCAACAGGTCAATCATCAGGTGACGACTGCAATTACTCTTTCATAAGGATGCTTAGTAGTACAATGGAGAGTGTCGCTGTTCACAACTGGCGAACCCGCTCACCCGCGGGCCGCTGGCGGTGATAACGGCCAAATGGCACCCGGCGGCAGCAATGCACCGGGAACCGCAACAAAGAAATGAAGTAAGCAGGAATGCATAGTCAGGAATCCAGGAAGATCCCCGGGATTCCAAGGAAAGGAATGTGCTGACCATGAATACGCTTCTGATAATCGCTGGTGTAGTGGCAATTGTTCTTCTTCTGGTGGGCGGCTTCTCGCAGGCCCTCAACTGGCTGCTGTGGGTAGGCGTGGTCCTTCTGGTCATTGCCGCCATTGGCTGGCTGCTCAGCTTCATGTCCGGACGCAGGGGCCACACGGTTTAGAGCGGCGCCGCCAGGATTGACTCCTCAGGCGCCCCAAGCGCCACACCCCGGATGATCGCGGAACGCGAGGGCTGTCCCCCTGCAGCAGGCTTGCGGCACGGGGCAGCCCTCACGCTGCTCAGGCGTTGTCGTCCGGCGAAGCGCCGGTCCCTTCTTCGTCCGTACTTTCCGGTTCCGGAGAGCTCCCGGGTGCGGGCCGTTCCGGGGTTTCGCGTCCGGAGCCACCACCGGGCAATTCCTGCTCCGGTGTAGGTGTTCCGTAGCCGCCGGGTGCATCTTCCGGGTCGACGCGGTGTGGGTCCTGGCTCATTTCTTCCTCCTGGTAATTCCTGTGAGGCCCCGATAAAACACGAGGAATGCTGACAGTTCGACCGTAGTCCGGCGTTCCGTTGGCGTCCACCACATACCCAGCTGGAGGTGCACGAATGGTTGAGCCCGATCAGGCTCCCAGGACCGGCAGGAATGAATCCACCGAAGAGCGGATGGACCGCAATTGGATGGAATTGATCCAGGAATTACGGGTCCTGCAAACAGGCGTGCAGATCCTGGGAGGTTTCCTGCTGACCCTGCCGTTCCAGGAAAGATTCGAGGACCTGGACGATTGGCAGCGCGGGCTTTACCTCTTTAACGTCATGGCCGCCGCCCTCACCACGTCATTGATTGTGCTGCCCGTCAGCGTCCACCGCCGGCTGTTCCGCCAAGGCCTCAAGTCGACCCTCGTCTCCAGTGCCAACATCATCACCAAGTTCGCACTGTTCGGCGTGGCCATCCTCATTGTGGGATCAGCATCGCTGGTCTTCGATGTAGTGGCCGGTAGGACCGCCGGGCTGGTCTCCGGGGGTGTCATCATCCTGGTCCTGCTTGTCCTTGTCCTCGGGACACCGATCTGGCTCCACCGGCGGGCCCTTCGAAACCATGACAACGGTGACAGCGCTGATGAGGCGACAAACGGTAGGGAACGCTGACCCGTGCTGCGGCCAACAGAGCATCAGGAAGCCTCAACGAAAGGAGGACCGATGCGCCAATGGATGAAAGACCACGGCTTGCTGCTGGCAAACGCCGGCCTGTTCGTCGCCTTCCTGGGCGGCATGGTGGTGTCCGGGGCAGCCAGCTACAGCGAGGAGCAGCAAAGCCACGGACAGCCGCCACTGGGCGTCCTGGAGTACGTCGGAACAGGCCACTTTGTGGAGGCCGTGTTCGAGAACTGGGAATCCGAGTTCCTGCAGATGGCCATGTACGTGGTCCTGACCATTTTCCTCTTCCAGAAGGGCTCCTCTGAATCCAAGCCCGTGGATAAACCGGCACCGCAGGATGAGGATCCCCGGGACGCCAAGCACACTGCCAAGACCCCCTGGCCCGTGCGCCGTGGAGGATGGGTCCTGAAAGTGTACGAGCACTCCCTCGCCGGCCTGTTTGCCCTGCTCTTCCTGGCGTCGATCACGCTGCACGCCTTCGGAGGAACGGCGGCGTACAACGAGGAACAGGTCAGCCATGGGCTCCCGGAAGTGGGCCTGTGGGAGTATGTTGGCTCCAGCCAATTCTGGTTTGAGTCATTCCAAAACTGGCAGAGCGAATTCCTGGCCGTCGCCGTCCTCGTCGGCGCCTCCGTTTACCTGCGCCAGCGGGGCTCTCCGGAATCCAAGCCAGTGGCTGAACCACACAAGGAAACCGGCGCCTGATCGACCAGAGAAAGGAAAGACATGCCAGCCAGGAAGAATCCCAGCCTGAAGGATCCGGAGCTTTACGAGGAACTCCGGGAAGACGGTGCTTCCAAGGAAAAAGCCGCGCGCATCTCCAATGCCGCCGCAAACCAAGGCCGGAAGGAAATAGGACGCAAGGGCGGTAAATCCGGCGATTACGACGACTGGACGGTGGACAAGCTGAAAGCCCGCGCCAAGGAGCTCGGCATCACCGGCTACTCAGGGAAGAAGAAGTCGGAGATCATCTCCATGCTGCGGAACCACTGACAACTAGTCCTGAAGCCGCGGCGCGGGCCTGAGCTTTTTCAGCCACTGTTCGGTCTGGGCAATATGCGCCGCCATGGAGGTTGCCGCGAGCGTGGGATTGCGCTGGGCAATCGCCTCAACGATCGCGCGGTGTCCGTCGGTGCTGCCCTCGCGCACGGCGGCGCCAATGTCGCCGTCGAAGATGTGGAAGTGGCCCCCGCGCGAACGGAAGATGCCCACCAGGCCGGCTAGCGTGGAGTTGCCACTGGCACGGCAGATTTCTTCATGGAACCGGGAATCGTACTCCGAATACTCGGAAGGGTTGTCCGTGCCCTCCATGCTTTCCAGCAGCTCCGTGAGGGCAGCGACAGCGGCCGGGGTTGCATTGGCTGCCGCAGCGGCCGCCGCGTGGGACTCCATCAGCCTGCGGATCTCGAACAGTTCCAGCAGCCCGTCCAGGGGCAGCAGGTCCACCAGCAGGGCGAAGTTCTGGAGAATGACGGTAGGCTCCAGCGACGAGATGTAGGTCCCGGAGCCGTGGCGCGACTCCATGATCCCCAGCGCCGACATCGCCCGGACAGCTTCCCGCAAGGAACTCCTGGACACCCCCAACTGCGCACAGAGCTCAGCCTCGGGGGGACACTTTTGCCCGGGCCCCAGCTCCCCGGATGCGATCTTGTTCCGCAGGCCCTGCATGGCCGTTTCAACTGCACCCACTGAGCCGCTCCCTCCAGACGTGTTACACGCTACCCCACCCAGGCAAGCGTGCGCCGGATCGTCATAGTGTCGGACTTTTCTCTAAAGACATCTTATCTCTCCGTCATGTTTTCAACCTTAGAGCCACTTAAGCGCTTTATTTCGCCAAAGTCCTCTGACTTCTTTGCAAAGTTGTCTGTTGTCTTGGCTGCTCCTGTGATGTAACTTACAGACAGTCCCGCCTCTTCGACCAAGAAGGCTTCTGTGTACCCAGCCAGCAACCTCACGGCACCGCATCCGATGACGACTCCGGATGGCAACCCGTCCATCTCCGACTGGAGCCTGACCCCACACAAGACCCACCTGAACCACGGTTCATATGGCTCAGTCCCACGGGCTGCCCAGGAAGTGCAGCTCCAACTCAAGGCCCGCATGGACGCCAATCCGTGCACCTGGTTCATGGGGCAGTACAGCGCCGTGGCCAAAGCCCGGGCACAGGTTGCCGGCTTCCTGGGAGTTGACGCGGGCCATACAGCCCTCGTCCTCAACGCGAGTGCCGGCATCAGCGCTGTCTACAACTCCCTGGACTTCGAGCACGGCGCGGAGATCGTCACCACAAGCCATGCTTACGGGGCCGTGCTGCACGGGGCCCACCGCATCGCGCGCAAGCACGGCGGCAGGGTCCGGATCGCCGACGTTCCGTTGGATGCAGACGCGGAGACCGTCTGCGCCCTGGTTCTGGCCGAAGTCAGCAGCAGGACGGCCCTCATCGTCGTTGACCAGATCACATCGGCAACTGCACGCGCCTTCCCGGTCGAGGCCATCGCGCGGGCCGCGGCCCCGCTCGGCATCCCGGTGTTGGTGGATGGAGCACACGCGCCTGGCATCGTGGAGTCACCCGTGCCCGACTTTGAGGGTTTCTGGGTGGGGAACCTGCACAAGTTTGCCTGCGCCCCCAGGGGAACGGCGGCACTTGTGTGCAGCGGCGACCGTGCTGCGGGCCTGGTGCCGCTCATCGACTCATGGGGATTCCCTTACCGCTTCCCCGAAAACTTTGACCACGTGGGAACCCAGGACGTTACCTCGTGGATGGCTGCCCACGCCTCTTTCGACACCATCGAGGAACGATACGGCTGGGGGACGTTCCGCAGCTACGCCGGCGGGCTGTGCGACTACGGCGCGTCGATCATTGGAGATGCTTTCACCGCGCACACCGGCGAGGACCACTCCGTGGAGGTCGGCATGCCCGTAGGTCCCCTGCGACTCCTCCGGCTGCCGAAGGGCCTTGCCACCACCCACGAGGATTCGCATAGCGTCCGGGAGCTAATCTCCGAACGGTGGGACTTTGAAACTGCCGTGACCACCTTCGCGGGTGAGGGCTTCCTGCGCCTTTCCGCGCATCTCTACAACTCGCCAAGTGATTACGAGGCCTTCGCGGAGAAGGCCGTTCCCGGGCTCGTGGAGCTTGCCCGATCCATTTGAGGAAACCCCGCTGCGCCGCCAACCGGTGCAGGACCATCCATCACAACCATTCAACGGAGGACCCACGTGAAATCCAGATTTATGGCCACTGCCGCAGCAGGCCTTGCGGCTGTTCTTGCACTTGCCGGATGCGGAGGCGGCCAAAATGCTGCCGATGGCAAGGTCACCCTGAAAATGGTGGAAAGCCTCACCAACCCCACCAGGACTGAGACCCTGAAGAAGCTGATCTCCGGGTTCGAGCAGGAGAACCCGGACATCAAGGTGGAGCTGATTTCGCCGCCCACGGATCAAGCCGACCAGAAGATCCAGCAGATGCTGCAGTCCGGCAAGGGGATCGACGTCGTGGAAGCCCGCGATATCACGGTGGGGTCCTTCGGAGCCAACAATTGGCTGTACGACATGACCAAGGACCTGGACGGCTGGGATGGCTGGAATAACCTGACAGAGAACGCCGTCACCTACTCCAAGCAAAACGGCAAGACCTACTACATTCCCTATGGTTTCTACGGCCTCTCCCTGTTCTACCGGTCGGACCTGGTCAAGGACGCCGGCTTTGACGGCCCGCCCAGCAGCTGGCCGGAGATGGCGAAGCAGGCCGAGGCCCTGAACAAGCCGTCAGAGAACAAGTTCGGCTACGCGTTCCGGGGTGGTACCAACGCCAACTCCAACGCCGTCGCCATCATCGAGGCCTATGTGGCCGATGAGATCGACCGGGAGAACGCCTTCAAGCTGACCAACGGCAAGACGATCTTCTCATCCCCCAAGGCCCAGGAAGCCATGGACCTCTACATCGACCTCTTCAAGAAGGGATCGCCGCCGTCGTCCGTGGCCTGGGGCTACCCGGAGATGGTCCAGGGCTTCAGCAATGGTTCCACGGCCTTCCTGCTGCAGGACCCCGAGGTCATCGCCACCGTCAAGGAGTCACAGGCCATCAAGCAGGACCAGTGGAATGTTGCGCCGTTGCTCGTAGGACCGGGCGGCAAGGCGATACAGCCAGTGGCTTCGGCCGGCTGGGGCATCGCACAGTCCTCCAACGCCAAACCGGAGGCAGTCAAGCTCATCAAGTACCTCGCCCAAGGTGACGCCGCCACCACATTCAGCAAGGACAACAGCCTTGTCCCCACGCTGAAGTCCGCCGCGCAGGACCCCTTCTACAGCACCGGCCCCTGGGCTGCCTACGTGAAAATGACGGAGAACCCCGACACCTACATCTCGGCCATCCAGCCACGCAGTGTTTCCTGGTGGACCGAGTGGATCAAGAAGTCCGACGGCGAACTTCAGCGGGTGCTCACCGGCCAGATGAGCACCGCCGACCTGCTGTCCAGCTGGGACACCTACTGGACAGAAAAGATGAAGGGCTAGCCGTTCATGAGCCTCGACATCAAGCGGTCCACGTCGCCTCCCTCGGGGCGCAGGGACGTGCAGCGGGACCAGGGCAGTGGCGGCTCCAAGAGGCGGTTCAGCGGCCGGACAGCGCTGACCCTGCTGGCCTTCCTGGCACCGGCCGCCATATTCGTGGGGATCTTCACCTACTACCCCATGCTCGCCGGCAGCCAGATGGCCTTCCGGAACTGGAACCTGAACGACCTGTCCGATACGTCATGGGTTGGTTTCGGGAACTTCCAAAGCCTGTTCGACGCACCCGAGTTCGGAACAATCGTCCGCAACACCGTGGTGTGGGTTGTCGGCTCCCTGGTTCCCCAAGTGGTCATCGGCTTTGCCGTCGCCCTGTACCTGAAGCGGAAGTTCAGGATGCGCGGCGCCTACCAAGCCATGATCTTCTTTCCCTGGGCAGTTTCCGGTTTCCTCATCGGGATGCTGTTCCGCTGGATGTTCAACGCGGAATTCGGGGTGGTCAACGACCTCTTGATGAAATCCGGACTCATCAGCTCGCCCATCCCGTGGCTATCCGATCCGGGCTTTGCCATGGCGGCGATCATCATAGCCAACATCTGGTACGGCGTGACGTTCTTCGCCATCATGATCCTCGCTGCCCTGCAGTCGGTGTCCGACGAGATGTATGAGGCCGCCGCACTGGACGGCGCCGGCAAAGTACGGACGTTCTTCAGCATCACGCTGCCCAGCATCTCCACGACCCTCGCGCTGACCATCCTGCTGCGGGTGATTTGGATCTTCAACTTCCCCGACATCATCTTCGCGATGACCGGCGGCGGACCTGCGGACCAAACCCACATCATCACCACCTACATGATCAAAATTACCCAGGAAGGCGACTACGGCAAGGCTTCCGCCCTGGGATTGATCGTGATGGTCACCCTCATGCTGTTTGCAGCGTTCTACCTCATGGCTGTCCGGTTTCGAAAGGGAGCCCCATGATCAACAGTCCAACGCTCATAGGCCGCGTCTCAAAAGTTGTCTTCCTGGGCTTATGCCTGATCGTCACTGTCTTCCCGCTGTACTGGATCGTGGTGACCTCCCTCAAGGAGCCGGGAGCAATCTATTCGCTGCCGCTGGACTACTGGCCGCGGCAGTTGTCCCTGGACAACTACATCGGGCTTTTCACGAAGTCGGACTTCGGCCAGTACATGCTCAACAGCCTGGTGGTGGCCCTGGTGGCCGCCTCGGTGGCCACGCTTATCTCGCTGCTCTCCGCCTACGTTCTGGCGCGGTTCCAGTTTTCCGGGCGCGGTGCAGTGCTGGGTGCTTTCCTCATCACGCAGATGATCCCCGGCTTCATTGCCCTGGGTCCGCTTTACCTGATGATGACCGATTTCGGCCTGGTCGATTCCAAAACCGGGCTGATCCTGATCTACATCGCCATTTGCATCCCGTTCTGCACCATCATGCTGCGGGGCTTTTTCGAGAACGTCCCGGATGCCTTGGAAGAGGCGGCCATGATCGATGGCTGTTCCAGGATGGGGGCGCTCTTCAGGGTTATCGTCCCGGTCATGCTGCCCGGCATCGCAGCCAGCTTTGTCTTCAACTTCGTCAATTGCTGGAACGAACTGTTCCTCTCGGTGACCCTGATGAACAGCGACAGCAACAAGACAATTCCGACGGCGTTGGCCGGTTTTATCTCCAGCTTCAACATCGATTGGGGTTCTATGTCCGCCGCCGCAGTCCTGACTGTGGTTCCCACGCTGGTGATCTTCGCCTTCGCCAGCAAGTTCATCGTCCAAGGCCTGACCGCCGGATCCGTCAAAGGCTAATCCCCCCGATTCACCCAACCAGGTCGCAGTTAAGCGCGTTTAGAGCCGTCTAAACGCGCTTAACTGCGACCCAGTTGGGTTTACGACGGCGGGTCACGCCTTTTTCTTGGCCCGCGTCTTGGGTTTGGCCGCAGTTTTGGTGGCGGCAGCGTCGTCGTCGGCGGCTTTTTCCTTGCCGCGCTTCTTGTCGAGGCTGCGCTTGAGGGCCTCCATGAGGTCGATGACGTCCCCACCTTCCCCTTCGCCTTCCACCGCACCGAAGGTGGCCTCGGTGTCCAGGGCCTCGCCCTTCTCCAGCTTGGCTTCGATGAGTGTCTTCAACTGGACCTGGTAGTCATCGGTGTACTCATCGGGGTCGAAGTCGTGGGCCATGGACTCCACCAGGGCGGAGGACATCTCAAGCTCCTTGTCCGAGATCTTGATGTCCGTCTCAAGGGACGGAAACTTGGCCTCGCGGACTTCGTCGCCCCACAGCAAGGCCTGCAGGAGCAGCACGTCGCCGCGGACACGCAGCGCGCCGAGCCGTGTCTTCTGGCGCAGCGCATACTGGACGATTGCGATCCTGTCCGTGTCCTCCAGTGTTTGCCTCAACAGCATGTAGGCCTTGGGCGACTTGGAGTCCGGCTCCAGGAAGTAGCTGCGATCGTACATGATGGGGTCAAGCTGCTCGGCGGGGATAAACTCCACCACCTCGATCTCACGGCTGTTTTCCTCGGGAAGGGACTTCAGTTCAGCCGCTGTGAGGACCACAGTGCGGCCTTCTTCCTCGTAGGCCTTGTCGATGTCCTCGTAGGCAACAACCTCGCCGCAAATTTCACATTTCCGCTGGTAACGGATGCGCCCGCCGTCCTTATTGTGGACTTGATGGAGGCTGATGTCGTGGTCCTCCGTGGCGCTGTAGAGCTTCACTGGTACGTTGACCAGACCGAACGCGATAGATCCCTTCCATATGGCCCTCATGCACCCAGTCAACAGCACAAGCCAGCAGAGGAGAAGAGGTGGCAGTCAAGCAGAAGGAGCGTGTCGTCGTCGAGGGCCATGAACTGACCCTGACGAACCTGGGCAAGATCATCTACCCGGAGACAGGCACCACCAAGGCTGAAGTCCTTGCCTACTACGCAGCGGTTGCCGCGTTTCTCATCCCGGCGGCAGCCAACCGGCCCGTGACGCGCAAGCGGTGGGTCAACGGGGTAGGCACTGCAGAGAACCCCGGGCAGGTCTTCTTCCAGAAGAACCTGGAGGACTCGGCGCCCAAGTGGATTCCGCGCGCCACCATCCACCATTCGGACCACACCAATGACTATCCGATGGTCAACAACCTCGCCACGCTCACCTGGATGGCCCAGATCGCGTCGTTGGAAATCCATGTGCCGCAGTGGCAGGTGGATCCGGCCGGCAATCCGCTGCGCCCGGACCGTTTTGTGCTGGACCTTGACCCCGGCCCCGGCGCAGGCCTGCCCGAATGCGTGGAAGTGGCCAAACTCGCCCGGTCCATCCTGCAGGACATGGGCATGGACCCCGTTCCAGTGACCAGCGGCAGCAAGGGTATCCATCTCTACACGGGGCTGGAAGGCACGCTGAAATCAGAGCAGGTGTCCGCTTTCGCCCATGAGCTCGCCCGCGCCCTTGAGTCCGATCATCCGGACCTGGTGGTCAGCGACATGAAGAAGTCCCTCCGCCACGGCAAGGTCCTGGTGGACTGGAGCCAGAACAGCGGCAACAAGACCACGATCGTGCCCTACTCGCTCCGCGGCAAGGCGCACCCCACGGTAGCTGCACCACGCACGTGGCGGGAACTGGCCTCCCCCACGCTGGACCACCTTGACTTCACCGAGGTCATGAAGCGCGTCAGCACGGGGAAGGACCACTTTGCGCCGATTTCCTCGCGTCATCTCCCGCCGCACGGGGAAGATGAGGACGACGGCGGCACCTCCACGGGCGGCAGCGGCGCCTCCCGGCGGGGTACTCCGGGCGGCCGCGAGCGGGTAGTGACCGTTGAGGACCGTCTTTCCAAATATGTGGGAATGCGCGACCCGGGGAAGACTCCTGAACCTTTTCCGGCGTCGTCCTCCAACCGCGATGGCGGGCAGGCACCTGCCGCACGTTCATCAGAGCAGCCGAAACCCGGCGACCCGCCGCCTCCCGGAGGCATCTTCGTCATCCAGGAACATCACGCCCGCCGCTACCACCTGGACCTGCGGCTGGAGCGCGACGGCGTCCTGGCCTCGTGGGCACTGCCGCGCGGCGTGCCGGAAACGCCGGACCGGAACAACCTGGCCGTCCATACCGAAGACCATCCCATGGAATACGCAAACTTCGCGGGCGTCATCCCCAAGGGCGAATATGGGGCCGGGACCATGACCATTTGGGACCGGGGCGAGTACACCTGCGAGAAATGGCGTGAGGGGAAGGAAGTGATCGCCACCCTTACGGGCCAGCCCGGTGGCGGTCTGCAGGGCACCAAGCGCCTGGCCCTCATCAATACCGGCGACCGCTGGCTCATCCACCTGATGAAGGAACAACCCGGCGGCCGGAAGAAGCCCGCCGCGAAGGTGGCTCCGGAAACGAAGCCGCCACCCGCCGTCGGGCCTGAGCCCATGCCGGCCTACACCCCTATGCTGGCAACCTCCGGAACCGTGGGGGAACTCCGCGGCGGCGGCTGGCTGTATGAACTGAAGTGGGACGGGATCCGGGCGATCATCACGGGCACCGGGAGCAGCATCCGCCTGACGAGCCGCAACGGAAACGACCTCACCGCGACCTACCCGGAGCTCACGGACCGGAAATGCTGGCCGCCGGGCGACTTCGTGGCGGACGGGGAGATCGTGGCGCTCGGCAAGGGAGCCCGCCCGGACTTTGGCCGGCTGCAGTTGCGGATGAACCTGGTCAAGGCTGCGGACATTGAAAGGGTCCGCGCGTCAGTCCCGGTGAGCCTGATGTTGTTCGACCTGTTGTACGACGGCGGCACCGACCTCAGCCGGCTGCCGTTCCACGCACGTCGGGACCATTTGGCGGGCTTCGCAGGGAAGCTGCCAGGCGGCTGCCCAATCCACCTCTCCGAGGTCCTGGACCATGACGTGGACGACCTCATGGCGAGCGCCGCCGAACTGGGCCTGGAAGGGGTGATGGCCAAGAAGGCGGACAGCCGGTACGTGGTCGGACGCCGGAGCCGGGCGTGGTTGAAGCTCAAGCTCGAACAGAGCCAGGAAGTGGTGGTTGGCGGCTGGCGTGTTGGTGCCGGCGCCCGCAGCGGCACGTTCGGTGCCTTGCTGCTGGGCGTGCCCGACGGCGACAAACTGCGCTACGTGGGCCGGGTAGGAACCGGGTTCAAGGACTGGCAGCTGCGGGACATTATGGACAAGCTCGCGCCGCGGGAGATCCCGGAATCACCGTTTGCGGACATCCCGCGGGAGGACTCGGCCAATGCCCGCTGGGTAAAGCCTGAGCTTGTGGCGGAAGTGGCTTTCGGCAACTGGACGGGTCCCGGCCGGCTTCGGCACCCCGTGTGGCGGGGTTGGCGCCCGGACAAGTCGCCTTCCGACGTCAGCCAGCCCAACTAAGTCGCATTTGTGCGCGTTTTGAGCCCTCAAAACGCGCACTGCTGCGACCCAGTTGGGCTGGCTTGGGTTGGTGGGTGTTCAGGAGGAGTGCGGCATCTGGGGCCGGCTGGTGCGGTGGACCGCTGTTACTGCGGCGCCCTGGCCCATGCGGCCATGCGCCTGTTCCCGGTCCTTCGGGTGGCGGCGCTTGCCGTTGCCATCGGGCCACTGGTTCCGCGGAGTGCCGCCCAGGGCGACAGCCAAAGTTGCCGGTTCCGGCATGGGAGCCATGTCCATGGACTCCACCAAATGGTTGGCAACCACAGGATCGATGTTTTCGGCTTCATGCTTGGCAGCCATGGTTCTTCCTTTCCACGCTGAAAATGAAGGGACTTCAATATTAGGGTGGTGCCTCGTTGCTTGTCTGCAGGAATTTCCCCGACAGCTACCAACGCACCTTCTTGACCGTTTTCGCTTGCTTGCCGCTCGCTGACGTTGGCTTGTGGCCCTTGCCCGTGCTTTGCCAGCCGCCAGGCGCGCCACCACCGGACTTGCTGGCGAGCATTGCACGCTGGGCTTCGGTCAGTTTGGAGCGGATGCCTCCGCTGGCGGGGGCATCCTTGGGGCTTTTGCTTGCGGGTGTGGCAGTCATATGCGGACTCCTTAAAAATGGTGAGTCCTGGAGAGGCGGGGGAACCATGGCGTCACGAGCGCACGATCCTTAACGGAAAATCACGGGCGGGAAGGCGTCGACAACGGGAACGGCATGGAGGCATGGCCTCTACAGGCGTGGATTCTTGGTCGGATGTAAACGGGCGAAAAGGCCGGTTTACTCAAAAATCAGTGTTCCCATGCGTCATACCCTAACTACCCTCTGCGGTGTTTGTGAACCCCTCGGCTAGCATTCCAGCATGACCGGGTCCTCCGCTATCGTCGAAAGGCTGCGTACGGCAGGCTGCGTTTTTGCCGAGGATGAGGCGCGGCTGCTGCTGGAAGCTGCCAACGGACGGGACCACCTTGAGCATCTGGTTGAACAGCGGGTCCAAGGATTCCCCTTGGAACACATCCTGGGCTGGGTGGACTTTTGCGGCAGCAGGATGATCATCCGGCCAGGTGTTTTCGTTCCGCGCCGGCGCACTGAATACCTTGTCCGGAAGGCGGCGCACCTCGTTGCCGCGCTGGGCAAGCCCGAGGCCGTCGTCGTGGACTTGTGCTGTGGTTCCGGCGCCATCGGCGCAGCCGTCAGCGACCTGGTGGGCGGCTGCGAGCTGTATGCGGCCGACATCGATCCGAACGCCGTGGCCTGCGCACGGCTTAACGTCCAGCCGCGGAGCGGACACGTCTTTGAAGGCGACCTCTATGACGCTCTTCCGCCCCGTCTTAGGGGCCGCGTGGAAGCGCTGGTGGTGAACGCACCGTATGTTCCCACGGACATGATCGCGCTGATGCCACCGGAGGCGCGCCTGCATGAGTCAGCGGCAGCGCTCGACGGCGGCACTGACGGTTTGGAGGTCCAGCGGCGGGTCGCCGGGGAGGCGGCTGAGTGGTTGGCACCGGGTGGCGCGCTGGTTCTGGAAACGTCATCCAGGCAGGCCGCCGGGACAGCCCGCGTGATGGTCGCCGCAGGGCTCGCGGCTGAGGTCTTCGTCGAAGACGAGGAGGGTGCCACGGTGGTGGTCGCCTCCATCCCCTGACCTTGGGGCGACCCGTCAGTTTTTGGCGCACTAAACGGCCGTTTCGGTGGGCTAAGCCAAACAATTTGGTAACAACGTGCTCCGGAGGGCAAAAACGGGCCAACATCCGCGTCTTTACAGGGCAAAACCGGGCAATGAGATGCAACACAACTGGGCAATTTGCGTCCAGAAACGGCCCAAAAATCGGATCTCAACTCGGGTTTTGGGCACAAACCCCGTAAAATTGAACACCTGCCCAGAGCGGGGCAGCAGAAGTCGCAAGCAAATGACCTCCCTAGGAGAAGCCCAAATGCCCATAGACCCAAGCAACACCGTCTCTCCGGATGGCGCAAGGAACGCCGCCGGACCACAGGTAACGGCAGGCCATGCAACGGCCGCCACGCATGCAGTCAAGAGCCCCAAGAAGGGCAAACTCCGCCCCAGGCGCCGGTTGAAGGAATCCGACGTCAATGTGGTGGACCAGCCGATGCTGAAGAAAGCCCTCGGCGGCACGATCGTCGGCAACACCATGGAATGGTATGACGTGGGTGTCTTCGGTTACCTCATCACCACCATGGGACCTGTCTTCCTTCCGGAAGCTGACAAGTCCGTCCAAACCCTCTTCCTCCTGGGTACGTTTGCTGCCACCTTCATCGCACGCCCTCTCGGCGGCGTAGTGTTCGGTTGGCTCGGCGACAAGATGGGCCGCCAGAAGGTGCTCGCAGCGACACTGATGCTGATGGCGGCAAGTACTTTCGCCGTCGGGCTCTTGCCTGGCTACGCGCAGATCGGCATCTGGGCCGCCGCGCTCCTGGTCATCCTCAAGCTCGTCCAGGGCTTTTCCACCGGTGGAGAGTACGCCGGTGCCACTACTTTCGTCAGCGAGTACGCTCCGGACAAGCGCCGAGGCTACTTTGCCAGCTTCCTCGACATGGGCAGCTACATCGGATTCGCCCTCGGCGCCGCCCTGGTTTCGGTCCTGCAGCTCACGCTCGGACAGGCCGCCATGGAGGAATGGGGCTGGAGGATTCCGTTCCTCATCGCAGGTCCGCTGGGCCTGATTGCCGTGTACTTCCGCAGCAAGATCGAGGAGTCACCCCAGTTCCAGGCCACCCTGGACGCCCAGGAGGCCTTCGCCAAGGACGCCGCATCAAAGGATGCGGACGCTGCCAAGGGTCCGGTGGGCATCATCAAGGCCTACTGGCGCCAGATCGTGCTGGCCATGATCCTCGCCGCGGCCGCCAACACGGTCGGTTACGCCCTGACCTCCTACATGCCCACTTACCTGACCGACTCCAAGGGCTACGATCCCGTTCACGGCACCCTGCTGACGATCCCCGTCCTGGTGGTCATGGCGATCTGCATCCCGCTGACGGGCAAGCTGTCAGACCGCATCGGCCGCCGCCCCGTGCTGTGGATCGGCGCAGGCAGCACCATCCTGTTCGCGGTTCCCGCGTTCCTGCTGATCGGCCTTGGCGAGATCTGGTCCACGCTGGCCGGCCTGGCCCTGGTTGCCTTCCCGGTGACGTTCTACGTGGCCAACCTTGCTTCGGCACTGCCGGCACTGTTCCCCACCTCCAGCCGCTACGGCGGAATGGGCATTGCCTACAACTTCTCCGTGGCGATCTTCGGCGGCACCACCCCGTTCATCGTGCAGGGCCTGATCGAGGGAACCGGCAGCGACATGATGCCGGCGTACTACCTGATGGCAACGTCCATTGTTGGTGCAATCGCGATCTACTTCCTGCGTGAATCCGCCCAGCGTCCCCTGCCCGGCTCCATGCCCAGCGTGGACACCCAGGCAGAAGCACGGGAACTGGTAGCCACGCAGGACACCAATCCCCTGATCAACCTGGATGAGATGCCGTTTGATGGCCAGCCCGTGGACAACGTGGCATTCGGCAACGACAAGAAGGATCTGGCTTCCGTCTAGGAGCCATCTGACTGCAACTTCTGCGCAGCGTTCAACACCCGCGGCAGGCAGCCGCCCACTGCAGCCACCGATCCCAAGGCGCTCTCCTTGGATTGGTGGCTGCGGGCGTTAAATGGCAGACGTGTTTCAGCATGGACTCTCCCCCTGAGTCGATCAATTCGTTTTATGAAACAGCTGTATCGTAGCGCAGATATCCCGCATGACAAGCCGCTTCGCTTGACTTGACTTACCGCAGAAAACCCGCAACGCTCATTCACGGTTGTCCGGTTCGGGAAATTTCCTCCCGCATTGGATAACCAGACTCATCACATTCATATCCCATGGGATAAATATTGAAAGGGCACTCTCATGTCAACTGCTGTTGATGGCGGTAAGCGCATTTTCGGTCGTACTCCGGCCCAGGTGGCGAAAATTGGAGGCGTCACCTTGGCCTTCTTCGCGACCCTGTCCGTGGCTTTCCAGGCTGTTGCAACGCTGGGCATTTCTTCCGGCCTGGCAACAAATCTCTACTTTGCCTTGAACGCCCTGTCCTGGGCCGCTGCAGCTGCAGCAATCGTGGCATCGTTCGGCATTGGCACGGCGCTGGCCGGACTGATCTTCGGGCTGGCCAAGAAGTGGGCCCTGAAGCAGTTCGTCGCCTGGTAAACCGCTGATAGACGCCTGACCCAGAGAGGGCCACTTTGAATTCACCCATCGCCGCCCATCGGCATGACCGTGCCTTCAGTGTGGTCCTCTCCGGGTGCCGGGCAACCTTCACCAATGACTTCCGGCGGAGGTCCCACCGCTTCCAGGACATCGCGGGAAGCCTCGGCTTTCGTGTTGGCGCCGGGACAGCCAACGGCTTCCTGCTGGCCGGGCAGTTCCTGACGCTGCTGCTGATTGTCGCCGGGCTGGCATGGACTCCGCCGGAAGCAGGCCTGGAACCACTGGGGATTCCTGTCACCACCCCGGAACTGGCGGGCGTCGCGGGAGTCCTGCTCGCGGTAGCACTGCTTCAAGCCCGGCGCCGTTACAGGCGGAGCCATCGCCACTGGAACACCGTGTCGCAGGCACTGGATACCGGCATGCGTGCAGGGGTGGTCCTGCTCGATGCGGGCCTCGCCCTGATGCTCGTTGTCCAGAACCTGCGGTGGGCCGGGGCGGGCAACATCCTGGCGACACTCAGCCTGCTGGCAGCCTTGGCACTGGTCCTTTCCGCCGCCAAGCCCTGGTTGATACGGCCCCTCGCGATCGCGGCGGTTTCCGCAGGAGCCGGGAGCCTCGTGGCTGTTGCGGCACAGGCGCCATGGCTCGCCACAACAGCCGGCATCCTGGGTGGCGGCATAGCATCCACGGTGCTGTCGCTTTCCCTGGGGCTCGCCGTCACGGTCTTCGCCACACCCCTGCTGTACAAAGCGTCAGCCCATGTCCGCGCCCTGCAATCGAGGGGCCTGCTGATTGACCTCAGCGTGAAATCCGGAAGCCTGTTTATTTTTGCCGGCGCAGCACTGCCTCTTGCCGGGTCAACGCCTTGGCCATGGACTGCTCCCTTTATTTCGCTAGCGGTATTCTTCCTGGGCCTCGTCCTTTTCCGTTCTTCATTTGCACGGATATCTTCTCCTGAAACAGCAGGATATTCGCTATTCCTTTATCGGCTGGCACCCCATCACATAAGACCACTTATTATCAGAAGCCTGCTGACCTATCTGCTGCTGGTATTGCCGGCCAGTGTGGCATTGGCGATAACCCTGGTCGTCAGCGGCTACGCCCTTCAGGCCGTATTGCTGGCCGCACTTGTTAGCCTTGAAACGAGCATTGACGCCTTGGTTATCCAACGGCGTACGGCCATATTGCCGGCCTCCCATATTTCGCAGTTGGCGCAGAAATCCAAGGCAGGCCTGGGGGCCGCCGTGTGCGCGGGCGTGGCAGTGGTCTTCTCCGGGATCCTCGGCGCGGTCAATCCGCAGGCCACGGAAAACCCTTGGCTGGCCATGGCTTCCGGAGCATTGGTCCTGGTAGCCGGGTTGCTGACCGGCGTGGTCCTGGCCGACGCCACATCCTGGCTGCGTGAACTCTCGGCAACAGAAACGGAAGATGCATGAAGTCCCTTGCCCGCGTTGACCATGCCTTTGGCGCCCATGTGATTTTTGATGCCACCGCGATCGAACTCCCGGAAACGGGCGTTGTAGCCCTGCGGGGCCCCAACGGTTCCGGCAAAACGACCCTGCTCAAGTTGTTGGGCGGCATTCTCGCCACCTCCTGCCAGGACATCAAAGCCTGGCGCAAGGAGTACTCGGCGGTCTATCTGGACACGGACTTCCTGACGCTCGACTACCTCCGTGCCAGCGAAGTCCTGGAAATGGTCAGGCCGCTCACCGGAGACATTCCCCGGGACGGGCTCCTGACCGAACAACTGCTGGCTGCCAAAGTGAGCGACCTCTCCCTGGGCCAGCGGCAGCGGCTGGTCCTGAGGATAGCCCTGTCCCTCAGGAACGTGGACGTGCTGCTGCTGGACGAACCCCTGAACGGTTTGGACCGCGAGGCCTCCGCCACGGCACGGCAGGCGATCCGGGAGGCAGGCCGGAACCAGCTGGTCATCGTTGCCACCCACGAGGACGATCACTGGACCGACTACGACCTCAGTATCGGGCCCGGCCACGGAGTGGAGCTGGAAACCACAGGAGCACGCAAGTGACAGTCCTTCCCGACAGGAGCCGAGCCACCGGGTTCCGGGCTTTCACCACCGGAATCCGGAACAGGTTCCCCAACCTGGGCAAGGACCTTGCCAAAATCCTCGTGGCCGTCGCCTGCGGTGCAGGCTTTGCGTCACTGTTCACCTGGGACACCGGGACTGACGCGCCAGCCATCACGGCGCACGGCATTTTCCTGCACAACACCGCCCTTGCCGTGCTGGCACTCTTCCTGACGCACTACGGTGCCACGTTGATGATGGTCCTGAACGGATTCTGGCTGGGCATGGGGATGGTGGGCAGCATGGCAGCCGCCGGGGTGGAGAAGACCCTGGCGCTGACCGTCGTCCACGTGCCCTTGGAGGTCATTGCGTGGGCACTGACCATCCAAGGCGCCCGCGTCCTGTGGCCGGTTCTGCTGGGCGCGGCCCGTAAAGTCCACAGCTGGCGCGACGCCGGCGCCACGCTCCGCGGCGTCCTGGCCGCGCCGTTCATCTTTTACATCCTCGCGGCCCTTGCCGAGTGGGCCGAGCATGCTCTTCTGGAAAGGTAAGCAATGACCCCCGCGTATCCCGCAACCTCCAACCAGCCGGCGCCCGCGGCGGTGAAGAAGGTCAACCCGGCCTGGATCATAGCCCTCCTGCTGGCCTACACCGCAGCTGCCCAGGTGGCGGTGGGAACCGGCATCGACCGGCTGGTGGCCGAGAACGCCGAGTACAACCAGTTCTCCAGCCAGGAGGTGCTGGTCACCTTCCTCCGGGTCGGTGTCATTGTATGGAGCGCCCTGGCATCATTCCTCCAAGCGCTGGTCCTGCGGCTGATCTACAAAGGCATCGTCCGGGGGCAGGCTCCCACGCTGCGCAGCAGTTGGTTCTGGGTGCTTTTGGGGCAGATCCCCTTCATGCTGACAGTCCTCGGCCTGTTTCTTGCCGCGGACGCGTTTACTGCTCCGGACGCACTGGGCGTGCTGGGCCAGGCCTGGCTGAGGATCCTCTTCGGGGCTGTGGGTGCCGCGATCTACGTAGTTTTGGCCCGCAAAACCCTGGGGGCGCCTGTGGGCCGGCTCGCCGTGCTGTTCGCGATCGTCACGATCGTCAACTCGGTGTTGCTGGTGGCCGGGGGACCTGCCTAGGTCACTGCCCTTAAGGCACGCGGCCCAGCTGCTCGCGCACGGCCTCACCCACAATCCGAGCCCCTTCCGGAAAAGCTGCAGGGTTGGGGCCGGCATAGTTGAGGCGGATGCAAGGCCCTTCGGGTTCGGCCGGGAACCATTCCGTTCCCGCCGCGATCAGTACACCGGCGGCCTCGCAGTCCCTGGTGAGCTGTTCGGCGTCGAACCCGTCCGGCAGACGCAACCACAGGTTCAAGCCGCCTTTGGGCAGGTGGCTGAGATGCGCCTGAGGCACGTGGTCGCGGAGGCTGGTGGCCAGGAGGTCGCGCCGCGACTGCAGTTGGTGGCTCAGACCCCGCAGGTGGGCCTTCCACCCGGGCTGGGTGACGACGTCGAGGGCTGCCGCCTGCAGCAGTCCGCTGACGTACATCGACTCGGCCGCCTGCGCGCCCATGATCCTTTCCCGGGCGGGTCCGCGGGCGATCAGGGCCGCCACCCGGATGGCAGGCGAGACGCTCTTGGTCAGCGAACGGATGTAGACCACGTGGCCGGAGTCGTCCTTGGCAGCCACCGGCGCTGACGGTGCGGTGATGCCAAAGTCGTGTGCCCAGTCGTCCTCCACAAGGAAGGCGCCGTACCGCTGCACGATCTGCAGCACCTCCTCTGCCCGTTGGGCGGACCACTGCGCGCCAGTAGGGTTGGCAAAATTCGGTTGGGCGTAGAACACCCGGGCACCTGACTCCTCGAACGCCCGCGCGAGTTCGTCGGGGTCCGGTCCCTCGGGACCGCTGGCCACCGGAATCACCCGGACACCGGCTTGCCCCGCGGCCAGCAGCGCACCCCAGTAGGTGGGCGACTCCACCAGCAGGGGTTGCCCGTGACCCACCAGTCCGCGGAATATCGAGCTGAGTCCGCTCTGGCTTCCCGGAAGTACGACGACGTCGCCCGGCTGAGGCGGTGTTACTCCCGTTGGTGTTGAGGTACTGAGTTCCTGCGCGAACCACGATTGCAGTTCCGGGAGCCCCTGCGCCGGCGGACGCGACAGTGCAGCCTCGCTCCGGGCGACCCTGCCCAGCGCCGAACGGACCAGTCGCTCAGGGAGAAGCTCGCGGTCCGGGTAGCCGGAATGGAAGGCGATGACATCGTTGGATGCGCTGCGCATGGCGGCGGCGTTCAAGGGACGGGCGGCCTGGGCTGGCCGCAATGCCGCAGTCTGCCATCCGTAGTCGGCGGGGCGGGCCATCCGGTAGGCCCGGACGAAGGTCCCCACACCCGGCCGGCTCTCCACCAGGCCCTGTGCTGTCAAGGTTCGCAAGGCCTTTTGCACGGTGACCGGACTTGCCTGGTGTTCAGTCACCAACTGGCGGGTGGATGGCAGTTTCGCACCCGGGGCGGCGGAAGCGATCCACGCCTTCAGTTCCGCAGCAATCCGTGAACTGCTATCGTTGTTCATGAGTCACAATAGTAGCGCTACTACCTTTTCGCGGCCACTGGTACCGAGCCGGACGTCCACCGGAATCCTGTGGGGCCTCCTGGGCGTCCTTGCATTCTCCCTCACCGTTCCGCTGACCAGGGTGGCCGTGGAAGGGCTGGCCCCGCTGTTCATCGGCGCCGGCCGCGCAGTGGTGGCAGCATCCTTGGCCGCCGTTGCCTTGGCCGTGACACGCCAACGCTTCCCCCACGGGCTTCAGTGGTTCCGGCTTGCCGTGGTCGCCGCCGGCATTGTGGCCGGCTTCCCGCTGTTGACCACGTTCGCCCTCACCAGCACCTCCGCCAGCCATGGAGCCGTGGTGATCGCCCTACTTCCGGCGGCCACGGCCACAGTAGCGGTCCTCCGCAGCCGGGAACGTCCCCGGGCCCTGTTCTGGGTCCTGACCGTTGTCGGTGTCCTGGCGGCCCTGGCTTTCGCGTTCATCCAGTCCGGCGGCCTTGGCTCACTTCACTGGGCGGACCTGCTGCTGCTGGGCGCCGTGGTGGCTGCTGCCGTCGGGTACGCGGAAGGCGGCCTCCTGGCACGGGAGTTGGGTGCCTGGCAGACCATCTCCTGGGCCCTGGTCGTAGCGTCACCCGTCATGATCGTGCTCACGCTGGTTTCGCTGGATTCCGGAATGCCCCAGGCCGCCCCTGGACAATGGTGGTCCTTCGCCTACCTCGGCGCAGTGAGCATGTTCCTCGGCTTCTTCGCCTGGTACCACGGCCTGGCCATCGGACCCATGGCGCAGGTCAGCCAGATCCAGTTGGTTCAGCCCGTCATGACCATTGCCTGGGCATGGTTGCTCCTGGGAGAGCCACTGACCTGGGCGACCGTGTTTGGCGGGCTCCTCGTCATTTTCTGCGCAGGTGCCGCCGTCCGCGTGAGGCTCGCGCCGCCGTCGGGCTCTTAGCTGCGCACCCAACTGAAAGGAAGAACCCATGTACACACCCGCCCACTTCGCTGCGTCGCCTGAAGCAGTCGATGCCTTGCTGCGCCAAACCGGCGCTGCCCACCTGGTGACTTCGTCATCCGAGGGGCCGCTGGCCACACTCCTGCCCTTTGTCTACAACCCGGGCGTCGGGGAGCACGGAGCATTGCAGTCCCACATGGCCCGGAACAACAGCCAGTGGTCGTCTCCTGCGATCGGGGAGGCCTTGATGATCGTCCAAGGCGCGGACGCCTACATTTCCCCGTCCTGGTACGCCTCCAAGGCCGAACACGGCAGGGTGGTTCCCACCTGGAACTACTCCACGGCCCACGTCTACGGGGAACTTGTTGTCCATGACGACGTCGAATGGCTGGCCCGGCACGTCCGCCAGTTGTCCGATCAGCACGAGGCCGCGATGCCGTGCCCTTGGTCGGTGGATGAAGCACCCGAGCGCTTCATCGCCGGACAGCTGAGGGCGATCGTCGGCGTCGAACTGGTCATCCGGCGGGTGGAGGCGAAGACGAAACTAAGCCAGAACCGCACATCAGCGGACGTAGACGGAGTGATCGCCGGGCTCCGGTCGGCGGGGGACGCTGCATGTGCCGCAGATGTGGAACGGGCGCGGACCTCGTAGACTCCCCCCATGGGCGAGGTTCAGGTGGGGTCCATCCACCACATCGAGATCTGGGTACCGCATCTTGAGCGTGCCAGGGAGGAATGGGGCTGGCTCCTGGCGGAACTCGGATACGAGCCGTTCCAGGAGTGGCCCACAGGCTGCAGTTGGCGGCTCGGCGGGATGTACGTGGTGGTGGAATCTTCCGACGCCATCACGGCAACGGCCCACAGGAGGACGGATCCGGGGCTCAACCATCTCGCGTTCCACGCCGGAACACCGGCCAACGTGGACCGGATCCGCGAACTTGGTGCAGACGCCGGATGGTATGAGATGTTCGAATCGAAGTACCCACACGCAGGTGGGCCCAGTCATTACGCGGCGTACTTGGTAAACACCGACAGTTACGAAGTGGAGCTTGTTGCAGACTAGTGGCCAGGGGGCGCGGTAGGCCGCCACATGGCCAAGCGGGGCCAGCGGGTCAGGCCTAGCTCCGCCTCGTGTTCCATGAGGCGGGTGAGCTGCGGACCCCAGGTTCCGGCGTCGAGCTCCTCAAAACCCAGGCGGCGGTAATAGGGCGCGTTCCACGGAACGTCGCGAAAGGTGCTGAGGGTCTGGCGCTGCATGCCATGGCCCCGGCCCCAGATTCGGGCTGCATGCAGCAGCTCGCGGCCCAGTCCCTGGTGGGCCGCGTCAGGGTGGACGGTGACCTGCTCCACGTGGGCGTTGCCATCCACCACGTCCACCAGCACGTAAGCAACCGGGAAATCCAGGCCGTCGGCGTAGACCCAGGCGCGTGACGCTGCTGCATATACCTGCAGTTCGTCCAGGGAAGCGGGGTCGTCATCCGCGACCGAATCCATGCCCAGCCCGCGGAATGCTTCCCCGGCCGCCCGCTCGATATCCTGCAACAGCGGAAGGTCTTCCACCCGCGCGAGCCGGATCATGGTTCGCCCTCCACGGCGGCTGGCTGGCCAACCAGGAACCGGTTGCGTTCCTTGATCAGGTTCTCCATGTACCTTGCCAGCACCAGCTTCTCCACCAGCCGTCCCAGGATACCGAAGGGCGCCGCGAATTCCACGGTGTCCACCATGAGGGTTCCGTTCCGTTCCGGCCTGAACTCATGCGTATGCCTGAGGTACTTGAACGGTCCGCGCACCTGCTCGTCGGAGAACGACGCCGGTGCCTCCATCCGCACGATCCTGCTGGTCATGCGGAACCTGGCTCCGAGATGCCACGCCTGCCAGGTGACTTCCTCCCCCTCGGAGATGAGCCCGGAAGTGACGCCGGCGATGGCGCGTTCCCTGCTCTTCTTCATGGAGCCGACGTGGAAATCGATGTCGCGGGACAGGTCGAAGAGCTGTTCCGGGGCCAGGGCAGAACGGGTGCGGCAGACGAAAACTACGGGCATACCTCGATTTTTCCAGACCTTTTGTGATTGGAGGGCTCTTAATAGTGGTCGGTCAGGGAACGCCCTTACGCAGCGGTTATTTCCAGCTCTCGGGATCGGGAACACAGCGGCTGAAGCCATACACCGCGGTCCGCAGATCACCGGTAGACACTGCGATGGTTAAGCCGTCGGGTCCATGGGCGGTGGTCATGATGAGTTTGTTATCGGCAGTAGATTGGTCGAACACCTGAACGATGTAACCCCGGGACTCATAGAACGCCCGGACTTTCTGCCGCAGCACTTCCCTGTCGGCCAGACTGAGAGGGGCCATGGCCCGGGTACCGGCAAATTTTTTGCCGTTTCCGGTTCCCTGGAAATTGCAGTACCCACCAGCCGGGACATCCTTATTGACCCAGGCACCGGGTGCCATGGCCTGGATCTCATCAAGCAGACCGAAGAACTCCTCACGGGCCTCATCCGGGGTCATGGTTGCTCCCTTTCCATCATTGGGCAGCCGCCCGGGTTGGGTGGCATGCAGGGTTGAAGCCCCCGACAACCCCTCGCCAGGAGGCGCCGAAGCGCAGCTGGACAGCACCAGCAGACAAGCGGCCGCCAAGGCAGGAGGGAGCATCAGTTTCAACAAGGGGTTTTCGTCATTCGTGATGCACCACGGGCTTTCCGGAATTCGTCAGCTTGGCTGTAAGCCCAAGGGAGGCATAGGCCTGATTCACACTGGATTCGGTATTGAGCGAGGCGTAACCACGCTTCCCATCCGACTCAAGCCAACCGTGGTTCTCGGTCGGTAATCTTGCCATCTCGGTTTCCGTTGCTGCGGTCCCATCGGCGCCGAGCTGTGTCGCTCCAAAGCCTGGGACGGGGACCGTAAACGACGGACCTCCCAACGGGCTCTGGTCCGTCTGGACATGGGCATCCTGGATGTGGTGCCTGCCCAAGTTCCCAAGTTCGGAAACCTGGTCAACTGTGAACTTGGTCTGATACACCTCGGCACCCGGATTCAAGTGGAAGTCCTGCACGCCGCAGACACCGGGGAGGACGCCGATGTCGGCATTGAGGTTGATACTGTCCACCGCCAAACCTTCCATGGCCGCTGCCTGGGCCGTCAAAGTACCGTAGGAAAGGGCTGAAACGTTGTTGCTCGCGGTGTTCCCGAGGCTGTCCTGCACGGCGGCGAGCACCTTGATGTCCTTGCTCAGGAAGTCCCCGCCTGTCCAGGCGTTGCCGTCGTCGTAGACTCCGGCGGCCGGGGCCGGTTCAAAAGCCACCCATCCCACCACAGCCAACCGCGGCGGCGTGCCAGCCCGGGAGACGCTGTCACCCGCGGCCTGATATTGCTGGGAGTATTGAACATCAGCGGCGATCGTAAGATCGAACATGCTTTTCGAAACCGTGGTATCGACCCCAGGGACCTGGTAGGTGGTGACCTTGGCGGCGTCCAGGTCGCCCACGCTGATCGCGGCACCTGGCTGGTCGAGGTTCAGGCTAATCAGCTGTTTCACCGCCCCGCTGCGGCCCGAAGTTAGTGCATTCCGGATGCTCTTGAGCCGCTCAAGGTGCCCCGGGCTCTTCAACCATGCCGCTGGAGCAGGCTGAGCTCCCATCGCTGACTGACGTACAAAAACATCAAACTCCTCCAGTTGCCGCGTCAACACCAGCCGGTTGGCCAAGTCACGTGCTGTGTAAGCAACACCCTGCAAATTCCCGATGATCCCCGGGAAGGCTTCGATAAGGAGCCGCTGGGTCTCACCCACGGTGACTTTCCCGGTGCCGGGATCTACCGTTTGCCCCAGCCCCGACCACCACGCAGCAGTCAACGCAGGATCGTATCCTTGCGCACGGAGGAGTCCGCCCAGTCTGTCTCTTTTGGCAGGAACTGCGAGCCAGGCCCTCAACTCTGCCGAGCTCAGGGTGGCGATATCACGCAAACTGATCTGGCCAGGCTCCGCGTAGTGCAGAAACAGCCCGTTAAGTGCTGTGTCGGCCAAGTAACCGCTCCCGGCTGCTTCGAAAGCGGCGGCTATCTTCTCCACCCAATCCGCATCACTGGCGTTTTCTGCTATCAGTCTCTCGAAACCGAACACCACTGTGGCCTGGTCTATCGGCGCCCAGGAACACAAATCGACGAAGGCACTCCACGCAGCACGTACCCTGCCAAACTCTGCGCTAAGGATGTTGTTGGCGGCACGGGACTGGCCCGCAAAAGCACGCAGCCTTCCTGGCTCAGCAGAGGTAGTCCCGTCGCTTGAGTTTCCGGCAAACCGAGGCCGACCCCGAACAGAAAACGGGGCGGAAATCGTTGGCGCCGCGATGGCTATGTCCGAGGGCTTTACGTCAAACAGCAAGCCGTCGAACTCCAACAGGACACCGAAAGGGGCAGCGCGTCGCTGCTGTTCCCTGACCTCCTCACGGCGCTGCCACGCCGCGAGTTCTTCCTGCCGGTCCTTCTCTTCCCGGGCCTTCAGCTTGGCACTCCGGACATCATCGGCAAGGGCCGCGAGGATGCCGCCCAACCGGCCGCGGTCCTCCGACCTTGCCACGCACGCGGCAGCGAACAAGCGCGCGTAACCGCCCGAAAAGTGTTCCATCGCCTGATCCAGGGCGCTGTCCAAAAACCCACCCTCTAAACGCAGAGCCCGGTCCGCCGATTCGGCAGCACCGATCAATGCGTCAGCAACGCCATCATCAAAAGCAATCCCCACGCCGTCCACTTCCGCCCAAAACCCTGACGCTTGGGAGTGGTCCCGGCCGTGGATTCATGACGGAACTGCAGCCGCGCAGCCCAGGGCCGGCCGTTACTACGGGGTGTGACCGGGCTTATGGCGGGGTCGCCAACGGCCCTGATAATTTCGACAGCAAACCCTTAGCGATTGGTGGTGTTCCCGTGCCCGCTTTCATGACGCTCGCCCGCGAACTCCACAGGATCGGACCGGCGGACAACGACCGCCTGTCTGCCGTCCGTGTCGCGCTCAGCGTCGCTGTCCCGGCTGTGGTCCTCATCCTCATCGGCCGCCCCGACCTCATGATGTACGCGGTATTCGGGGCGTTGACCGGGATGTACGGGCGCAACGAAACCCACCAGCTCATGCTCAAGCACCAGGCGCAGGCAGCACTCGTCCTGGTGGGCGGCCTTGCGGTCGGCACGTTCCTCTCCGTCAACCACATCCATTCCTGGGGGCTAATCCTGGCGGCTACCCTTTTCGCCGGGGCAGGCTCGTTGTACGCCGATGCCGTGCGCCTCAAGCCCATCGGACCGTTCTTCGGGATTCTGGCACTGGGAGCCTGCGCGTCGGTCCCCACCAGTGTTCCGTTCACGACGGCGGTACTCATCGGTGCAGCGTCGGCCGCCTTCTCGATCCTGGTCGGTTTTGCCGGTTGGGTCCGGCACAGGACGTGGGCTGCCCGTGCCGCCCGCGACGTGCCGGTATTCCGCGGCCAATTGCGCCAGTCTGCCATGGTCCACGCAACCCGCTACGTGCTTGCCGTCAGCGCCGCCGGCACCGCAGGGGTTTTGAGCGGCAGCGGGCACCCGCATTGGGCCATGGCCGCAGCGGCCGTGCCCTTGGCAGGAGCGGACCTCCCAAGCCGCGTCAACCGGGGCATCCACAGGATCGTGGGGACGTTCCTCGGCCTGGTGGTGGTCGCCGTCGTCCTTTTCCCTGGACCGATGTCACCGCTGCAGTACTTTCCGGACCACCAGGCAGTGGTACTGGCCGTGGTGGTGGTTCTGTGCCAGTTCCCCACCGAACTGTTCATGGCCCGGCACTACGGCTGGGCCATGGTGTTCTTCACTCCGGTGGTGCTTCTGATCGCCCAACTGGCGGCCCCAATGGACCCGGGGGTGCTGGTGTTGGAGCGTGCCGTTGAGACGTTCGTGGGGGCCGTGATCGGTATCGCCGTGGCGGTGGTGGTCCGGGCTCCCGGCAGACTGCCGGTGGCCTGAGCTTACTGCGAGCGGGTGTCGAACCCTGCTGCCGACTCACGCAGCAGCCGCGCCACGGTGTCCACGGGAGTACTGGTTGGCCTCCGCCGGTCGAAGCGCCGCAGCACGATCCGACGGGTGCCCAATCCAGGCACGTCCAGGACGTCCACTCCATCCTGCACAACACCGGTCAGGGCCAACGTTGGGATAATCGCGGCTCCCTCGCCGGCTGCCACCAATGCCAGGGCCGTCAACGTGTCCTGGTACTGGTGGACGATCTCTATTGGAGCGCCGGTCGAGTGGTGGAGCCTGCCAAGCACCGAGGCATTGGCCGCCGAGGGCTGCACGCCCAGCCACGGAAGCTGGAGCCGGCTGAGGTCGATATTCTCCGTGGACAGCACGGCGCCGGAGGGGACCACCAGCTTCCAAGGTTCATCCAGGAGCGGTTCCTCGATCATTCCGGCGCCGCGGGGCTGTTGCTCCACTGTGGTGGAGTCCAGTTCCACGACCACCGCATCCAGTTGCCGCTGGCGCAGCAGGCGCATGAGGGCCGGGAAGTCTTCCTCCACAATCCTGACCTGCAACTGGGGGTAATGGCTGCGCCATTCGGGCAGGCGCGGAATCACCACGGTGCGCATGAAACTCGTGAAGCCACCTACCCGCACAACGCCTGCAACCTTGGCGCCGCCCTCCATCCGGGAGCGTGCCATGTTGAGCGCCCGCTCGATCTCCTCCCCCGCTTCAGCCATCGCAAGGCCGGCAGGTGTGAGCACCGAGCCCTTGGGGGTCCTGAGAACAAGGTCATGGCCGGTCTCGTTCTCAAGTTTGCTGAGCTGCTGCGACACTGCGGAGGGCGTGATTCCCAGCTCATCAGCCGCCGCCAGGATGCCGCCTGTGCGGGCCACGGCAAGGAGAACTAGCAACCGCCGGGGGTCCATTTCCATGTTAAGCAACACTAAATGGCACCTTCAGGCGAATGCAATTGATCTAAAGCGAAAACGGCTCAATAATTTACTGAAAGCTCCGTTCTGGAGCCGGACAAAACCACACTTGCGCCTTACCCCTGCCTTGCCATGGGGAGCGCCGGACTTGTGAAAGGACACCCTGTGGAACTGCTGTGGGAAATCACCGGCTGGGCCGGCGCCGCTGCGATGCTTAGCGCCTACATGGCTGTGTCCATGGGGTGGTTGAAAGCCGGCAAGACCTTCCAGACGGTCAACCTTTTTGGCTCCTGCGCCTTCATCATCAACGGCACGCTGCATGGGGCCTGGCCTTCCGTGGCTACCAACGTGGCCTGGTTCGCCATCTCGGCCATTGCGCTCCTTAGGATGCGCGCTGGCCAGCAACCACCGGTAGTCACGGCTGAAACCGGTCCCATTCCCATCCTGACGGTCCCGGATGCAGGCGAGCCATCACTGGCATTGGACCACCGCGGGCATATCGCAGCCCACGATCAGCTGGCATCCCCCAGGGGCCGCCGGGGCGGCCCGGCGCTGAGCTTTGCCGGCAGGATGCGCGCAAAGAAGCTGACCACCTTGTAGCGCCGGGTCGGGATGGACACTGCCTTGCCCTTGGCATTGTCTTCCAGTCCTTCCCGCACCACCCGCTCAGCGGTCAGCCACAGGAAGCGCGGCGCCACGGACTTGTCCATGCCCATGCGGTCGTGGAACTCAGTGTGCGTGAAGCCGGGGCACACGGCGGTGACCTGGACGCCGGACTTCCCGTAGACAGTGTTGGCCCACCTGCTGAACGTCACCTGCCAGGCTTTGGCCGCCGAGTACGTTCCGCGGTTGGCGAAGGCCGCAACGCTGGCGACGTTAATGATCCTTCCCTTGCCGCGGGCGAGCATGACCTCCAGCGCGGCATGACACAGTTCCATGGGGGTCTGGACGTGGAGCCTCAAGTGGCGGCGTTCCTCCTCCAGCTCGTTGTCCTCGAAGGATTTCAGGAGCCCGATTCCGGCATTGTTGACCAGCACGTCAACGGGACTCCCCGGGTCGCGGAGCCGGTCGGCCACTGCTGAAACCCCGACGTCGGTGGTCAGGTCCGCGGGCAGGACCTCCGCCGAGATACTGAAGTCGCGTTCTAATTCCCCGGCTTTGGCCTTGAGCCGCTCCTCATCGCGGGCCACCAGGACAAGGTGGTGTCCTGCTTCAGCGAGCTGGCGCGCGAATTCCGCACCGAGCCCGGCCGTGGCTCCTGTGACCAAGGCAGTCAGTTCGTTGGCTCGAGTGATCATGGGCCCAGACTAGCCCCCACGGCCGGCCCGCACCCCATCTCCCCTCCCTTCCCGGCCGAGATGGCATTTGATGACAATGTCTGCGACCACGATTGTCATCAAATGCCATCTCGGCGGGGTCCTAGGCGAACTTCGCCAGGGGGTTGGCCAAGCGGCCAGCCATTTGGAGACCGCCGGAGGGGTCCGAGATGTCCAGCATCTGCTGGTTGTTGCGCAACTGCAGCCTGTTGAGGCACGACAACTCGAAGTCCGGCGCGAAGAGGTCGTGCATGGCGAACTGATCGGCAAGCTCCGGGTGGCGTTGCTGGTACTCCCGAAGCACGGCCGCCGCAGTCCCCCAGAACTCGTCCTCGCGGAGCGTTCCGTCCTCTGCCAGGATGGCCGCCAGGAAGCGGAAAATGCAGTCGAAGACATCCGTGAAGATGGCCAGGACCATCTCCTCCGCGGGAATTTCCGCCTTGATGCGGGAAACCTCCTCCGGAAGCTCCAGCCGGTCCCCCATCACGACGATTTCCTCGGCAAGGTCCTTCATGATGGCCTGGACCGGCACGCCGTCCTCCAGGATCAGGATGACGTTTTCACCGTGGGGCATGAACGCGAGCTCGTACTCGTACAGGCAGTGGACCAGCGGCACCAAATAGGCCTCGAAGTAACGTCGCAGCCACTCGGTGGGCGCCAGGCCGGAACGCTTGATGAGCGCGGAAACCACGGATTTACCGGACTGGTCGATATGCAGCAGGGACGCCATGGTTGCCAATTGCTGGCCATCCCCGAGCAGGGGCAGCGGACTTTCCCTCCACAGGGCAGACAGCATTTTCCGGTAGGGGGAACCCTTGGCGGAAGCGGCCTCGTAGTAGTGGTTGTGGTAGCCGATCGCGGCGCTTTCCTTGATCATGGCCAGGCCCCGGTCCTGGAGCTCCTGGTCATTGTCGATCAGCTCCTGCAGCCAGTCGTTGATGGCCGGCGTAGCCTTCATGTATTGCGGCGAAAGCCCACGCATGAAGCCCATGTTGACCACCGACATCGCCGTCTTGACGTACGCCTTCTCCGGTGAGGTGGTGTTGAAGAACGTACGGATAGACTGCTGTGCCTGGTAGTCGTCCCCGCCCGTACCAAGGTGCACAATGTGCCGCTGGGCAATCTCCGCAGCGAAAGTCACGGTCAGCTTGTTGTCCCACTGCCACGGGTGGACCGGCATGAGGAGGTAGTCCTCGGGATCCAGCCCGGAAGCGGACAACTCCGCGTTGAACCACGCAAGAGTTGCCGGACCAAGTTCAGCTTCGAAGTGCGTCCGGTAGTCCAGGCCGGCACTGGATGTGAACACGGCCTTCGAGCGGTGCACCGCGATCCACTGAAGCTTCACCGTTGCTCCGGTCTCCGGAGCAAACGCGTGATAGTCGGCAATCCCGAAGCCCAGGCGCCCGTTATTGGCCACGAAGCAGGGGTGGCCCTCCGTCATGCTGTGCTCGATCGCCTGGAAGTCCGCAGCCCGGTCAGCTCCGCCGGTGACCCCGGCGGCCAGTTCGGTCGAACTGAAAGGCTTGCCCTGCTTGTAGGCGTGGCCCGCCAACGTGCTGCTGATTTCTTCCAGGTACACGGGAAGCATATCCATCCTGATACCCAGGGCCTCGTGGAATTCGGCGATGAACTCCAGTGCATCCAGCGGCAGCTCTCTACCGTCGCGGAACCGGGCAATGGACTCCGGAAGCACGGACCAGTGCTCAAGTTCCAGGACCTTGGCCCGGAAGCGGTACTCAACGGCGTCGTCGTCGCTCACCACCTTGTAGAGGCCGACGCCCTCGCCCTCGTCGCGGATCAGGTCGGGAACCAGGATCCGCTCGTGCGAAAACTCTGCAATCGCCTTGCGGACCAGATGCCGGTTGGCTACGGCCCAGCGTTCCGGAGTCAGGTGGGAAACCGGGTCTGCTGCCTGCGGGGCAATGGCTTCAACAGTGCTGGTCATTGGTCTACTCCTCCGGTCGCCCCGGCAGGCGCGGCCAGGATAGGGGTCAGGGTCGCAAGGAAGTCCTCGCGGCTGCAGAAGCTCAGGAGGCCCTGCTTGTGGTCTTCGGAAGGGTCGACGGCGGGAAGGGTCACCACGCCGTGCGGGCGGAAGCCCACCTTTTCATTGAGTGCGTGGATCTTGTGGTTGCGGGCGTCAGGCTCGACGACGACCCGGCGGGTTGCGGGGTCAGCGAACAGTTCCGCCATCACGGCCCGCATCACGGCAGTGGTGTACCCGGGCTGCGGGTCACCGTCCGGCGGGGACACAAGCAGGTGCATGCCGATATCCCCCGGCTGGACCTCGTAGACGTCCGCAAGGGGCGACGCTTCGGGAAGGTACCGCTCCATCAGAAAGGAGGGAACGCCGTCGTCGAGTCCCAGGAACGCCTGGTGGTGACCGGCGGCGGCAATCTTCGTGTACTCCTCCACAACATCCTGCTCGACACAGCCCACCATGCCCCAAAAACGTGCATACTCTTGGCTGACCCAGCTGTGGAGGACGGGTGCATCTTTCACAGGATCAACCGCGCGGAACGTGAAACTCATACTGCTGCCACCGCTTCTTCCGGGGCCTCCACAGCAACCGGCGCGGGGGCACCAAACTGCTGGAAGGCGATGCTGCGTTCCACCGGGTAGACCTCGCGCCCCGTGATTTCACGCAGGATGACGGAGTTCCGGTAGGCAGCCATGCCCAGGTCCGGCGTGACGAATCCATGGGTGTGCAGCTCCGCGTTCTGTACGAAGATCTCCCCGGGTTCGACGCCGGTCCCATAGTTGCGCTCCACATCGAAGCGGCCCTTGTGGTCACGGCGGATGCGGTCCTTGATACCGGACAGGAAGGCCGGTTCCTTGTAGGAGTACCCGGTAGCCAGCACCACCGCTTCGGACTCCAGCGTGTAGTCGCGGCCGTGCTCCTCGTGCCGCAACTGCAAGGTATGCGTCCCGGTCGCAGGATTCCACACAGCGGCGGTCAGGGACGAGTGCGTGTGCAGCTGGGTATCCACCATGCCGGAGAGGCTCTTGGTGTAGAGGAGGTCGTAGATGTCGTCGATCAGGTCCGAATTGATGCCCTTGTACAGGTTCTTCTGGTTCTTGATCAGGGAGTCGCGCTGATCGCCCGGAAGCGAGTGGAAGTAATCCACGTACTCCGGCGACGTCATTTCGAGCGTGAGCTTGGTGTACTCCAGCGGGAAGAAGCGCCCAGAGCGTGTCACCCAGTTCAGCTGGTAGCCGTAGACGTCGATGTCCGAAAGGAGTTCGTAGTACAGCTCGGCCGCGCTCTGTCCGCTGCCCACGATGGTGATGCTGCGCTTGGACTGGAGCTCACTCTTCCTCGACAGGTACTCGGCATTGTGGAGGACAAGTCCCCCGCCGTCCACTATCCCTGCACAGGAAACGGGGATGTACGGCGAGGTGCCCGTCCCCAGAACCAGCCGGCGGGCGCGAAGCACCTCAGCGCCTTCAGGGCCCTGCACCGCAAGCCGGTACACGCCGCCGTCGTAGCTCACATCCAGCACATCCGTGCTAAAACGGACCGATTCCAGCTGCCCGGCAACCCACTGGCAGTACTGGTTGTACTCGGCACGCAGCGGATAGAAGTTCTCGCGGATATAGAAGCGGTACAGCCGTCCTGTCTGCTTCAGGAAGTTCAGGAACGAGTACGGCGACGTCGGATCGGCCAGGGTCACCAGGTCCGCCATGAACGGCACCTGCAGGTGGGCCGGTTCAAGCATCATGCCCGGGTGCCAGTCAAAGGACTCACGGCGTTCCAGGAACACGCAGTCCAGGTTCTCCACCGGCTCGCTCAGCGCGGCCAGGCCCAGATTGAAAGGTCCGACGCCGATACCGGCGACGTCGTAGATCCTGCTGTTGTCCGGGGTGCTCACGCGGCGGCCTCCGTGGTGTTTGCGAGCAGGCTGGCGCCCGTGCGGCGGATGAGTTCGATGATTTCCTGAATGTCCCTCAGGGAGGCCTCGGCGTTGAGGAGGGTGAATTTGAGGTAATGGCGACCAGCCACCTTGGTACCGGCCACAACTGCTTCGCCGGAGGCAAAGACAGCCGCCCGGATGGCAGGGTTGAGGGAATCGGCGGCGTCCTCGTCAATGCGGACTCCGTTGATTTCCGGTCGATAGCGGAAGACGAGGGTGCTCAGTTGGGGAGCGGCAGCGAGTTCGAATTCGGCGTCGTCCGCCAACAGGGTCCCAACGCGGCCGGCAAGGTCGATCGCCTCGTCGAACAGCGCACCAATGGCGTCGGCGCCCATGATGCGCAGGGTGAGCCACAGCTTCAAGGCGTCAAAGCGGCGCGTGGTCTGGATGCTCTTGTCCACCTGATTGGGGATCTCGGCCTTGGCGGCGCTCTCCGGGTTGAGGTAATCGGCGTAGTAGGTGACGTGGCGCAGCATGGCACCGTTGCGGACCAGGACTGCACTGGAGCTGACGGGCTGGAAGAACGTCTTGTGGAAGTCGACCGTGACCGAGTCCGCCAGGTGAATACCGTCCAGGAGGTGGCGGTAGCGGCCGGAGACCAGCAGCCCTCCTCCATACGCCGCATCCACGTGCAGCCAGGAATCGTAGGCACGCACCAGGGCCGAGAGCTCGGCGAGCGGGTCCACCGACCCAAAGTCGGTGGTCCCGGCGGTGGCCACGACCGCCATAGGCACCAGCCCGGCGTCGTGCGCTTCCGCCAAAGCAGCCGCAAGGGCGGCGGGGTCCATGCGGTGGTCGTCAGCGGTGGGGACTGCGATCACAGCGTCGAAACCGAGACCCAGCATGGAGGCAGACTTCTGGATGCTGAAGTGGCTGTCCACTGAGGTGAAGATGCGGAGCCGATCCAGCAGGTGCGGGAGGCGGGCTTCGGGCTGGTCGGCGCGGAGCTTGGCAACGGCGTGGTTCCGGGCAATCAGCAGCGCCTGGAAGTTCGACTGGCTGCCGCCGGACGTGAAGACGCCGTCAGCCTCGGCGGAGAAGCCAATGCGTTCCGCGGTCCAATCGATAAGGCGGCGTTCGATCATGGTGGCACCTGCACTCTGGTCCCAGGTATCCATGGACGAGTTCACCGCTGACAGCACGGCCTCACCCACCAGGGCGGGGATGACCACGGGGCAGTTCAGGTGGGCGGCGTAGCGGGAGTCGTGGAAGTAGATGGCGTCCTTGAGGTACAGCTCATCCAGTTCCTCCAGGGCAGCAGCCGTGTCCGGCAGCGGCCGGCCCAGGTCCACGGCACCCACTTTCGCCTTAAGTTCGGAATGCGCGACGCCGGTAAATGGCTGGGTGGTCCGCTGGACTTTGGTGGAGACGGCGTTGACTCCCTGAAGGACCTGCGCCACGTAGCTGGGCGAATTTCGCGCGTTGAAGAGCTGGTTGGTGGCAGCAAGTGCCAACTCCACTTTGGAGCCGAAGTCCTGCTCCTGGGCTATCTGCTCTTCGACACTGGGTGACGTCACGACAGCTTCCTTCCGTTGCGTTGGGGTCGCTAGTTAGCAAAGGCAAGCCTTACTTAGGTTTGCCTTTCCGTCAAACTTTCGTGACCTAATTCGCTCAGAAGGCGGTTTCTCGCTGTTCTACTTGCCGGTAGCGCGTCATTGACTTTCCAGGATCCGGTTTTGGGTGCAAAATACCCGCTCCCTTCGCAAGCACGAACGCCGCCGTCGCTGCTGTTCCCACGGCAGGCATGTGGGTTCCCGGAGGACCACTATCGGGGTAGGGTCAGTGCCACAGGCCATAACGGTGGGGGAAATCCATGACTGACCATACGCACGAGCGGCTCGGTTTCCGCGAAATCGATGACCAGGGCAAGGCGGTGCGTGCAGTGAGCCCCCATGCACCGGATCCTCTCGATGCTCCGAAGAAGCGCTTGTCCGTGAACCCGTTCATCGTGGCGCTGTGGGCGCTCGATGGCGCGATGCTTTACTTCAGCGTCTGGGCCTTCACCGAGACCTTGCGCCCCATGGTTTCCGCTCCCTCTTCGGACGGAATGCCCATGAACTTCGTGGTCCTCTCGATGCTCCCCTACCTCGTGCCGGCGTCTCTGCTGATCACCGGCGCGTTGCTGTTCTGGCACGCGTTTCAGTGGCAACGTCGGCACGGCCCACAGGGCCAGTCAGGGAGTTGATGAATGCAGCAAAGTGGCCGGCCAGGGATGCCCTGGCCGGCCACTTTTCTGTGTGCCGCTTGCGCCCTGCCGCCCGGACCCCGCTGCTGGAGTCCCGACTTTCCGGCCGCCTACTGGAGCACAGCCGCTCCCAGCACACACTTGGCCTCGGTCCCCTTTTGGGGGACTTCGGCGGTGATGGCCCATTCAAGGGCTTTTCCTGCCTGCGGGTCTTTGAAAGTCTGCTCGCCGCGGGCCAGCACCGATGACGATTGGGGATCAACCCAGCTCACCGAGATCTTCACGGTTCCCTTGGTACCCTCAGGCGGGGTGACGGTACCCTTGGCGGCAACCTTTCCCGCAGCGGTATCACACGAGGTCATCTTGGTGGCCTCGATGATGCCGGTTCCAGGGTTGGCCGCTTTCGCCTCGCCCGTCGTGGCGGCCTGGGTGGTGGTGGACGAGGGCGATGAGCCCGCCCCGTTCCCTGAACAGCCCGCGAGGGCTGCTGCGGCAACCAGCACGCCGGCAACGCACGTGACTGACTTCTTCATGGGTTTACTACCTGACTCTTGGGTAACTGGGATGTGGAACGTGCGCGGCAACCGGCTTGGGGTCCGATTGCCGCGCACTTTGGCCCTACGCTTCAGAACGCTTGCGGCGTCCCATGAGCAGCAGGAACAGGCCCGCACCAACCACCAGGAGGGCAATCGGCAGCACGGTGAGGACAACTCCCGTGTTTGCCAAGGAGCCGCCCGGCTGGCCCGGATCAACCGGCGGGAAGGTCACGACTGCGCTTGCAGGCGGCGTGGTGACCTGGGGTCCCGTCGGAGGTGTACCCGTCGCGGTCGCCTTGTTGGCGACCTTGCCGGCGTTGATGTCGGCCTGGGTGATGGCGTACGTTGCCGTGGCAGTCACCGACTGGCCCGGCAGCAACTCGCCGGGGGTACCCGGCCAGGTGTAATCCAGGGCAGACAGGCCGGGCATTTCATCCACGATGGCCACGTCAGTCAGCGTGACATTGCCCGTGTTCGTGGCCGTGAAGTTGTAGGTGACAATGTCGCCTACCTTCGCGGGATCACCAACGGCGGAGGCATCCGCAGTCTTGGAGAACTGCAGGGCTGCATCCGGCGACAGCGGGGTGTCCGTACCGGCAGGAGGCGGGGTGACCGCCGGGCCGCTGGGAGGAGTACCCGTAGTGGTCGCCAGGTTCTCCACGTGACCGGCGTCGAGGTCCGCCTGCGTGACGGCATAGTCCGCCGTCGCCATGACGGTCTGGCCCGGCAGCAACTCACCGGGGGTACCCGGCCAGGTGTAGACCAGGTCAGAGAGGCCAGCCATGGGGTCGTCGATGGACACCTTGGTCAGCTTCACGTTGCCGGTGTTTTTGGCCGTGAACTGGTACTCAATCTTGTCCCCCACCTTGGACGGTCCCGAGTTTGCCTGAACCACTGCCTGCTTGCTGAATTCCATCGCAGGAGTCGGGGTCAACGGGGTGTCCGTGGTGCCCGGAGGAGGCGTTACAGCAGGACCAGTGGGCGGATTGCCCGTTGCCGTAGCCGAGTTGACCACGTGCCCGGCGTCGATATCAGCCTGCGTTACCGCATACTTTGCCGTAGCAGTTACGGTCTCCCCCGGCTGCAACTCGCCGGGCGTACCGGGCCAGCTGTAGTTGAGGGCGGACAGGCCTGCCAGGGGGTCGTTGATCGACACGTTGGTCAGCTTCACGTTGCCGGTGTTCTTCGCCGTGAAGGTGTAGGTGATGACATCACCAACCTTCGTGGGGTCCTGAAGAGCACTCGAGTCGGCCGACTTGGTGAACTCCATCGCCGGTGCCGGGGTCAACGGTGTGTCCGTGGTTCCCGGAGGAGGCGTCACCGGAGTGCCGGTGGGAGGAGTACCGGTGGACGTCGCCACGTTGGTGACATGGCCGGCGTCGATATCAGCCTGGGTGATCGCGTACGTTGCCGTAGCCGTCACGGACTCGCCCGGCAACAACTCGCCAGGGGTTCCCGGCCAGGTGTACGCGAGCTCCGACAACCCCGCGAGCGGATCGTTGATGCTGACACCGGTCAACTTCACATTGCCCGTGTTCTTTGCCGTCATCGTGTACGTGATCACGTCCCCCGCCGTGGCCGGGTCCTGCACGGCCGAAGCGTCCGCGGACTTGGTGAACTCCATGGCCGGTGCCGGGGTCAACGGGGTATCCGTGGTTCCCGGAGGCGGCGTCACAGCCGGACCCGACGGCGGAGTGCCGGTGGTCGTCGCCGCGTTGGCGACATGGCCGGCGTCGATATCAGCCTGGGTGATCGCGTACGTTGCCGTAGCGGTCACTGTCTGACCCGGCAGCAGTTCACCGGGCGTGCCCGGCCACGTGTAGTCCAGGGCGGACAGGCCCGCCAGCGGGTCCGTGATGGATACGTTGGTCAACTTCACGTTGCCGGTGTTCCTGGCAGTGAAGGTGTAGGTGATGACATCATCCACTTGCGCAGGGCTCTGCAAAGCGGAGTCGTCTGCCGTCTTGGTGAACTGCATCGCCGGAGCCGGGGTCAGCGGGGTATCCGTGGTTCCCGGAGGCGGCGTCACAGCCGGACCCGACGGCGGAGTGCCCGTCGTCGTGGCGGTATTCACCACGTGACCTGCATCGATATCCGCTTGGGTGATCGCATACGTTGCCGTAGCGGTCACGGTCTCACCCGGGAGCAGCTCACCCGGCGCACCCGGCCACGTGTACGTGAGCGCGGACAGACCGGCCAGCGGGTCCGTGATGGACACGTTGGTCAACTTCACGTTGCCGGTGTTCTTGGCGGTGAAGGTGTAGGTCAGCAGGTCGCCTATTACAGCAGGATCCTGGATAGCAGAAGCGTCCGAAGACTTGCTGAACTCCATGGCCGGTGCCGGGGTCAACGGGGTATCCGTGGTTCCCGGAGGCGGCGTCACAGCCGGACCCGACGGCGGCGTACCAGTGGTGGTCGCCGTGTTGGCGACATGACCGGCGTCGATATCAGCCTGGGTGATCGCATACGTTGCCGAAGCGGTCACTGTCTGGCCCGGAAGGAGGATTCCTTCTACGCCGGGCCAGGAGTAGACCAGCGGCGACAGCCCCGCGAGCGGGTCATTGATGACCACATCCGTGAGCGTGACGTTGCCGGTGTTCTTGGCCGTGAAGGCGTAGTTGATGCGGTCGCCCACCACGCTCGGGTCCTGCACGCCGGAAGCGTCGGCCGACTTGGTGAACTCCATGGCCGGTGCCGGGGTCAACGGGGTATCCGTGGTTCCCGGAGGCGGCGTCACAGCCGGACCCGACGGCGGCGTACCAGTGGTGGTGGCCGTGTTGGCCACGTGACCGGCGTCGATATCGGCCTGGGTGATCGCATACGTTGCCGTAGCCGTCACCGACTGGCCAGGTTCCAGCTCGCCGGGAGCACCTGGCCAGGTGTACGTGAGCGCCGACAGGCCCGCCAGCGGATCGTTGATCACAACGCCCGTCAACTTCACGTTGCCGGTGTTCCTGGCCTCGAACGAGTAGGTGATGATGTCCCCCACCCGGGCGGGGTCCTGAACAGCCGACGCATCAGCGGACTTGGTGAACTCCAGCCCAGGGCCGGGAGTCAGCGGCGTATCCGTGCCGGCCGGAGGCGGCGTCACAGCAGGACCCGACGGCGGAGTGCCGGTCGTGGTTGCCGTGTTGACCACATGGCCTGCTTCGATATCCGCCTGGGTGATCGCATACGTTGCCGTAGCGGTCACCGTCTGGCCCGGCAGCAACTCGCCGGCAGTGCCCGGCCAGGCGTACGTGAGCGCAGACAGGCCCGCGAGCGGGTCATTGATGATCACACCGGTCAACTTCACGTTGCCCGTGTTCTTCGCGGTGAAGGTGTAAGTGATCTGGTCACCCACAACAGCAGGGTTCTGGATGGCGCTCTTGTCAGCTGACTTGCTGAACTCCATGGCCGGTGCCGGGGTCAACGGGGTATCCGTGGTTCCCGGAGGAGGCGTCACCGGAGTACCGGTGGGAGGAACACCCGTTGCGGTGGCGCTGTTGGCGACATGGCCGGCGTCGATATCCGCTTGGGTGACCGCGTACGTTGCCGTAGCGGTCACCGTCTGGCCCGGCAGCAACTCGCCGGCAGTGCCCGGCCAGCTGTACGTGAGCGCAGACAGGCCCGCGAGCGGATCGTTGATGCTCACACCGGTCAGCTTCACGTTGCCCGTGTTCTTCGCCGTGAAGGTGTAGATGATCTGGTCACCGACCTGCGACGGGTCCTGGACAGCTGACGCGTCAGCGGACTTGGTGAACTCCAGGGCAGGGCCGGGAGTCAGCGGCGTATCCGTGCCGGCCGGAGGCGGCGTCACAGCAGGACCCGACGGCGGAGTGCCCGTGGTGGTCGCCGTGTTGGCCACGTGACCGGCGTCGAGGTCAGCCTGCGTGAGCGCATACGTTGCCGTAGCCGTCACCGACTGGCCCGGCAGCAGTTCGCCGGCAGCGCCCGGCCAGGTGTACGCCAGTGCCGACAGGCCAGGCAGCGGATCGTTGATCACAACGCCCGTCAGCTTAACGTTGCCCGTGTTCTTCGCCTCGAACGAGTAGGTGATGACATCCCCCACCTGTGCCGGGCTCTGAACGGCCGACGCGTCCGCCGTTTTGGTCAGCGAGAGGTCGGCACCGGGTGTCAACGGTGTGTCCGTGCTGGCCGGCGGAGGCGTCACGGCAGGACCCGTGGGCGGCGTGCCCGTGGTGGTCGCCGTGTTGGCCACATGACCGGCGTCGATGTCAGCCTGCGTGAGCGCGTACGTTGCCGTAGCCGTCACCGACTGGCCCGGCAGCAGTTCGCCGGGGGCACCAGGCCACGTGTACGTCAGGGCGGAAAGTCCGGCCAGCGGATCATTGATCACAACGCCCGTCAGCTTAACGTTGCCCGTGTTCTTTGCCTCGAACGTGTAGGTGATGATGTCCCCCACCTGCGACGGGTTCTGGATTGCCGAAGCATCCGCCGCCTTGGTCAGGGTGAGGGCAGGACCAGGAACCAACGGAGTGTCAGTGGTTCCGGGAGGAGGGGTAACCGGTGGGCCGGTGGGAGGATTACCCGAGACCGTTGCCGAGTTGGCAACGTGTCCGGCATCGATGTCAGCCTGGGTGATGGCATAGGTGGCCATCGCCGTCACTGTTTCACCCGGAAGCAGGGTTCCGGGCGTGTCCGGCCACGTGTAGCTCAGAGCGGACAGGCCGGCCAGGGGATCGTTGATGACGACGCCAGTGAGGACCGTATTGCCGGTGTTCTTTGCAGTGAACGTGTAGGTGATCACGTCACCTGCCTGCGACGGTGACTGAAGGTCCGAGGTATCAGCTGACTTGGTGAACTCCAGGGCAGGTGCAGGAACGGCAGTGTTGGTCAGGACACAGTTGATATCCGCGCCGGCCACCGGCACCAGGGCCAGGGAGCCTTCGAATGCAGCGCCGGACGGCAGCCCCTGCTGGAGACCGTTGGCATCAGTGCAAGTGATGGCTTGATCGTACCCGGAAACGTTGGAGCCGGACTCAGTCAGGTAATAGGTGCTGCCGGCGTCCGCAACGTAGGTGCCAGTGACACCCGTTCCGGCGGTGACAGCTGAGCCGGTTCCCGAGGTGGTGGAGTTGGCCGTGCTGTTGACCACTGCACCGGTCGCGGAACCCGAACGGATTTCCATGGTGAACTGGTCGCCATCGGTCAGGCGGGGAGCATCCAGTGCCTTGGAGAGGGCCAGGCGGGGAGCCTTGACCACCAGGGTGGCGTCAGCAGGCGGGTTCAGGTTGGTCTCGATGTTCGCAGGACCGTTGACGTAGGAACCCTCGGTGTCCGAGGTGACATCGACGGTAATGGTGCAGGACTCTTCGCCCCTGGCCAAGTCGCCGCCAGTCACGGAGATGACGTTGCCGCCGGCCACCGCGGTGGTGGCCAATGGGGCACCGGCGGACTGAACGCACGTGCCACCGATATTCGGTGCTGCGGCAACCACCAGGCCGGCCGGAAGGGTGTCCGTGATGGACCAGTCGTTCTTGGCGTTGAGCTCGCTGGTGTTCGTGACGGTCAGCGTCAGCGTGGAAGCCTGGCCCGGACCGATCAACGTCGGAGAAAACGACTTGTCCAACTGCGGGGTGACGTCCACCAAACGCACATTGTCAAAGGCGCCGTCGTTGCCATTGGACCGGCCATTGTTGTTCCACATTTCAAGACCCAGCGATCCGCCCGCGGACTGGAAGGCTTCGTTGGTGAGCATCGAATTGATGTTCACGGTCTTGGTGATCGTGCCGAAGGACCCACCGACATCGCTCGTGACATTCTGCTGGTATGCCTGGACATTCGGATCGGACGACGCCTGGCAGCCGTTGAGCGGGTCACCTATGGGCGTGACCGTGCCGTCGGCGTCGATCCTGGCAAACTGGTAGGACGGATCAGACGTGCCGCCGAAGCAGTTCATGTACGCCGTGTCAACGCCGAAGGTGTAGTAGTGGCCGGCGGTGGTGGCCAACGGGTTGGCCGTCTTGAACATCACGCCGTCCGTAGGACCCGCAGGAAGAGTGGCGCAGAAGCCCCCGGCGGTGTTGGTGGACAAGCATTCGGTGAAGGAGCTCGTCACATGGTTGGTGCTGGGCGAACCGGGCGTGAACTGCTGGCCCATGGCCTGCGCGAGCATCCGCAGGTGCTGGTAGCTGCGGCGGGTATCGACGTCGGCGCAGCGGTTCTCCGTACCCGATCCGGCTGCGCCGGACAGTGCCCAGGGGGGTGTCTCGGAGTTGTCATAGCTGAGGATGACGCCGTTGCAGCGGATACCGTTGATCCAGTTGATCGAACCGGTGTAGGTCTGCCCGGTTGCACCCACGTAGGTGGTGGACCCGGGCGCGGAGTACGACTGCGCACCCAACGGGGTGTTGTCGGTACCGTTCTCGAAATCTTCGGTGAAGACAACGGTGCCGGGCTGGGTAACACCCGGCGTGCCCGGCACCGTGGCCAAGGCCGGCGGCGCCAAGGCGCCACCAGCCCCCAGGGACAGGATCGCTGCAGCGAGTACGCCCGCCAACAGCTTTCGTGGACGTGAATGTTTCATGGACTCTCTTGTTTTCGCTAGGTCACGCCGAAGCCAGGTCAGAGGTGACCGGCCCGGCTCGGCTACTCGCCACTGACCCAGTAGGCGCAGCGGGCGTTTCGTGTCGTCGAAGCCCGGACAGACTTCAGCGGGCGCACCGACATAGGGCGGCCCAAAGCTGTAGTGCGGGCAACACGTGAAACGTGACGCTGGTAATGAGAGAAACTTTGAGAAAAGTTGTCCAGGCCCTAGTGGAAGGTGCTGGCGAATGTTTTGGTGACGATGTCCTGGCCGCTGAATCCATAGTCCAGGGTTTCCAGCTCCGACTTCGCAGGCATGGTGACCCCGAAAGCAAAGTTCAGCTGGGCGGGATCCATCGCACGGCTGGTGCACGTCACCTGACGGGCACCGGTGGCACTGCATTCCCACCCGGCGGGTGCGAGCGTCCTGCCGGAAATGAACGTGGCCTGATCCGGCAGGGTGAAGACGGCTTCACCGGCGGTGGGTGAACCGTCGCCCACCAAGGAAAACTGCACCTCAAGGTTCCGCTCCACGGCGTTGGCCGCAGTGGTGGAAGCAAAGACAGCCTCGACCGTCTGGAGCGCGGACGTCGGCGAAGAAGGTTGCGGCACCGGAACCGAAGTGACCACGGCAGAGTCAACGACCGTCGCCTTCCGCTGCAGCGCAGGCTCCTGCGCAACCACGACGGCGGGTTGTTCCGGAGCCGCTGGAGGTGCCGGGACTGCCGGAACTTCCACAGGAGGGGCAGAAGGAGATGGCTGCGGAACGGTAGGGACCGGGACCGGTGTGGCAACCGGCGTCGGGGTCTCACCGGCGGGCGCGGGGGGAGGCGGCTCTGCGACGACCGACTGGGAGGCAGGCTGCAGGATCCACCCCAGCGCTCCTGCCGCGACCACTACGGCAAGCACGACGGCGGCGGCTGGCTTCCAGAGGTGGCCGGCACCTTTCGACCCGCCCGGTCCCGACAGGACAGGAACAGCCGTCGAGCCGGACAATGACCCAAGTGAACCCACGGCCCCCGCGCCGGCCCCCGATCCGGAGAGGACGGCCGTAGCGACGCCCGGCGTGAAGGTGATGCCCGCGAACAACGGGAACAGGATGGCCCGCATCCCACCCTGGACATCGTTGAGTTCGATCAGAAGCGCCGTGCATCGTGCACAGCCTTCCAGATGGGCATTGACCTTTTCCCGGGAGGTGCGCTTCAGGGCATTGCGGGCGTATTTGCCCATCTGGCCCGCAAACTCAGCGCACGCCTCATCAGCCACGGTAGTAATGTGATGCTGCAGGTAGGCCTGCCGGAGGCCTTCCCGGGCGCGGATCGCCAAGGATGACACCCCGTTGGGAGTGAGGCCGACCAAGGGAGCAACCGCAGCGGGTTTCAGTCCCTCGATGTCCATGTGCCACAGCACCGCCTGCCAGCGTTCGGGCAAGGACTTGAAGGCTTTGGCCATGATGGTGGACTCCAGGTCCTTCATGACCGTGTCGTCATCCAGCACCGCGGTGTCCAGCAGGGCGTCCTCGGTGGTCTGCGTACGGCGGGCTTTCCGGTTGCGGTCGTGGGCGGTCCGCCTGACTACCGTCAGCAGGTAGGGACGGAAGAACTCTTTGGGCCCTTTGCCGTCCTTGAGGGACTGGAAGACGGAGGCAAACGCCTCGGCCACAACGTCGTCGGCGTCGCTCTGGTTGTCGGTCTGCTGCCGGGCAACGTACAGGGCGATCTGCAGGTGGCGCTTGTAGAGGGTGTCGAAGGCATCGGCGTCGCCCTGGCGCACAAGGTCAAGCAGGCAGGGATCACTGTCTGCGGGCCCCTTCAGGACGGAAGTTCCCTTGGCTCCGGCCGCTGTTCCATGATCCATAAGCAATAGTGTGACATCACATTGCAATCTGACTTGAATCTCAGGGTACTTGCGACTACAAGGGGGCAATTTTTGTGGTCAAAGCCGCGACATGTTCCGGTAGTTGCTGCCACTACCCAAACATGAGGCTGCACAGCATTGAGTCCCCTTCCCCGAGAAAACAGGCAGACCGCCGTCCGCCGCTGGCCAAAATTGCGCGTTCGTGGCGGAAAAGCCGCTCCACGTGGCCTGATGCTGCTGCGAGACCCGGCCTGCAGGCTCCCCGTGGAGGACGTTTTGCGCGGGGAAAAACGGCGGCAACCATCAGCTTGGTCTACGGCTCCGACCGCTCCGTGGCCGTCCCGGGCGACACCGTCATCTTTACTGCCTGGATCACCAACGACTCCCGGAGCCACCTGCGTAACATTCGACTTATTCCGCGTTCATTCACCAACGAGGCCATGGAACCGTTGGCTTATTCCTCGGCGCCGGCACGGGAAGACCTCGCTATCCCATCCCTGGCGCCCGGCGAAGCTGTCATGCGGAGCTTCTCCTACCAGGTCACGGCAACGGACCATATCCACGGCGGCAGCCTGGTCAGCGCCATGCAGGTCAAGGCACTGTGCCTGGGCCGCCACGTTTCAGACGAGCACGACGCCATCGTGTCCCTGACGGGCGCACGGATGAGCTGGCCCTTCCGGTCCGCCAAACCCGGCCTTGGCTATTGGAACATCACCAGGATTGCGTCGGTGTCACCACGGCGACGGCCCCGCACACTGGTCAGCGCAGCTAACTGACGTCAGTCGTTGTTCGGATTTCCCACGGGCTTTTCTGCCGGCCAGTCCACATCCTGCTCATAGCCTTCGTGCTTCTGCAGGTATGCGGCGATGTACGGGCAATGGGGAATGATGCGCTTGCCTGATGCCACAACATCGTCCAGTGCGAAATGTGCCAGGACCTTGGCCAGGCCCTGACCCTTGAACTGGGGCTTGGTTTCGGTGTGCGTGAAGTCGATGTGACCGGGCCTGTTGATGAAGTGTGCGATGACCGCCAGTTCACCATCCACGTGGAGTTCGTAGCGGTGGAATTTATCGTTGCGGGCAGTCGTGACGCCTGCACGGAAAGAGTCGGCCAATGAATCAGTATGCTCGGTCATGCTTCGAGATTGGCACGTAAACCTGGCTCTGGCAATCCGGAGCCCATCGCGTTCTCCACCTTTCCCGACGGGTGCTGGGACGGCGGCGGTACCGGCGTCGGGACCCTGCCCAGCAGCAGGACGGCGAGCGCGAAGCAGGCCGCTCCGCCACCCAGCAGCGCCAGCGTCAGGCCGTTCAGTGCTGCGTCCACCACCGGGACAAAAACCACGACGGCGGCAGTCACCACAGCGGCCCGGGATGGACCCCGCGCATGGCTGGCCGCCGTCGGACGGTCTTCCAGGCGCCCCAGGAACACGGCCACGGGAACGAGCAACGCAGCCACTGCGAGGAAAACGGGAATGCGGCCCCACCACCACTCGGCGGTTTCCGGGGAGGGCTTCGGGAAATCCGTCAGCAGCAGGATTGCCGACATGCCCACCAGCAACGGCAGGTGCCACAGGTAAACGGTCATGGAACGGCGGCCCGCTACGGCAATGCAGGTGCGGACCCACGTGACTCCCCCAAGCCATGTGATGGCTCCGCGCAGAAGCTGGATCGTGGCTGTTTGCGATACGCCAAGGAGCAGCAAGCAGAGGTTGGGTGGGTTGATGTTGACCACCATGTTGCCCGGATAGATGCCAACGCCGGTCAAAAGGCCGAGCAGCAGGTTGCTGGAGATCATCACGCCCATCAACCAGGTCCGGGTGCGGTGCTGGAAGCCCCCGTCGGCGATGAAGAAACCCAGCTGCTGCACAGCGCACCAGACAAAGGCCAGGTTAAGGTAGGCGATCACCGGCAAAGCGCCGCGGAGCGAATCGACCGTGATAATCAGTGCCACCAGAGCTGTGAACGTCAAGCGCGGCGCTGCCCCATGGCACCGTGCCAGCAAGGGGATGCTCAACTGCGCTGTAAGGTACGCGGCGAGGAACCAGAGCGGCATGGCGGCGCCGGCAGTCATGAGCTGGATGACCTGCGGGTGGACCCCCAGGAGCAAGGCCGCCCAGAGGGCCGCCCACATGATGGCCAGCAGTGCCATGGCCGGGCGGACCAGCCGCAGCAACCGCAACTGGGCGAATCCGTAAGCGGTCCCGCCCCGGGCCTGCAGGCGTCTCCACGATTGCAGCCCTGTCACCCCTCCCATGACGAAGAAGAGGGGAACGATCATCAACACCCATACCACGGGCGTAAACCAGTCTTGCTCCATCAGGGTGTTGTGGGTGGTGACTGTTCCATCCGGGTGGAGGACAGGGCTGACCATCATGCAGTGGGCGGCCACCACCAGGAACAGGCAGGCAAAGCGCACAAGGTCGATCGCCGGGTCCCGTCCGGGGGCTACCGCCTGCCCGACGGGAGTATCCACATGCCGTGGCCGCTCCATGGCTCCTCCCCGCCCGATGCTGCCTCTATTGTCCGCCGGGTTCGGGATCCGGGCCAGAGGACCGGGCTTGTCCACATAGAGCGGGGATACTCTGGACGGGGCCGCCAAACAACGGCAGGATCAGACCCATGACAACCTCTATTTTTGTGAATCTGCCTGTCCGCGACCTTGAGGCGTCCAAGTCGTTCTACACGGCGCTGGGCTACACGATCAACCCGAACTTCACGGATGACACGGCGGCCTGCGTCGTCTTCAGCGACACGATTTACACCATGCTGTTGACGCACGCCAAGTTCAGCGAGTTCACCAAGCAGCCGATCGCAGATACGCAGGCATCCACCGCTGCCATCCTTGCCCTGTCTGCGGACAGCCGGGAAGCCGTGGACGAGCTGGCCACCAAGGCGTTGGAAGCCGGCGGCTCGGAAACCTATGACGCGCAGGATCTTGGCTTCATGTACAGCCGGGCGTTCCGGGATCTGGACGGCCACCACTGGGAAGTCCTCTGGATGGACGAAACCGCCGCCCAGGACGGTCCGCCGGCTTCCTAGTACACGCGTGCTTTACGGACTGCCGTGGGCTACCCCAGCGTTATGGCCAGGATTCCCAGCACGACGGCTAGCAACGGCGTAGTTCCCTGCAGCACCGCTGCGCGGAGGTACTTCCGTCCGCTGGCCGCGAGAACCAGCGCAGCCAGCAGCATGGAGCCACAAGAACTGAAGACCAGCGTCCATCCCACCTGCGGTGAGCCGGCCCAGACGGCCACGATGCCTGCCAGCGCACCGATGGCCAGGAACAGGTTGTAGAAGCCCTGGTTGTAAGCCAGCGGTTTGGTGGTTTCGGCGTCTGCCTGGGACGTGAGGCTGAAGCGCTTCCACGTTGCCGGCTTGGTCCAGGTAATGGATTCCATGGTGAAGATGTACACATGCAGGAGGGCTGCCACCAGGGCAAAAATCAGGGAGGCCAGGATCATGTGTTGATCCTAGCCTCCCGTGATTTGGCGCTTCAGCGTCAGGCGCTCAGCATGTCCAGCGTGGAGCCCGCGAAGGCCGCTGCCGATGCGTTCCAGCGGCCCAGCAGGCCTTGGAGATTCTCCCCGTCGGCGCGGTGCGGAGCAGTTTCAGTCTCAAGCGTCTGCAGGATGCCCGTGCGGAGTTCGGTGTTGAAATTCACCTTGCCCACGTGCAGGGAAGGAGCCTTGGCAAGTTCGGCCGCGGGGATCCCGGAGGCCCCATGGAGCACCAGCGGCACGTCCGTGCGTGAGGCGACATCCTGCAGCACATCCCACCGGATGTTGGGTTCGCCCTTGTACTTTCCATGCACATTTCCCACGGCAACGGCGAGCAATTGCGCACCGGTGCGTTCCACGAAGTCGGCCACCTGGCCAGGGTCGGTGAGGCCCGCAACCGGAGTGCCGGCGTCGGGCGTTTCAGCACCGAAGGCCTTGTCCTCGTCACCGGCCAGGCCGCCGAGTTCGGCTTCGATCACGATGCCCGTGTGGCCGGCGCCGTCCAGGGCCGCGCGGACGCGACGAACCAGCGCGATGTTGTCCTCGTAGGCCAGGGACGAACCGTCCGCCAGCACCGCATCGGCGCCGGCTGCCACGGAGTCGAGGATCACCGGAAGGTCCGAAGCGTGGTCGAGTTGCACTGAAACCGGGACGGAGGCGCTGTCCGCCAGGCCTCGGAGAGCGGTAATGAGCCGCTGCCCGTTGGGGGTGGCTGCTGTCTTCGGCGCGACCAGCAGGATCACACCGAGGCGGGCCTCTTCCGCTGCGGACACCACGGCCAGTGCAGTGGTGAAGTCGTAGCAGGTGAAGGCGGGGACCGCTGAGCCGGAGGCAAGGGCGGATGAAACCAGCTGGTCGAGTGTGCTGCGCATCAGTGGGCCAGGCCTCCCACCAGGATCCAGGCCACGTAGGTCAGCACGAAGCCGGCCAGGCCAAGGATGGTGGTGAGGACGGTCCAGGTCTTGAGACCGTCGGACACGGTGAGGCCGTAGTAGCGGATGACGGTCCAGAAACCGGCGTCGGTCACGTGCGAAAGGCCCAGCGAACCGAAGCCGATGGCGATCACGATCACGGCGATCTGGGCGGGCGTATAGCCGCCTTCCATGACGGCGGAGGTGAGCAGGCCCGTGGTCGTCACGATGGCGACGGTGGCGGAACCCTGGGCCGCACGGAGTGCCAAGGAGATGATGAAGCCGAGCACGATCACCGGAAGGCCCAGGCTGTCCAGCGTGTGGGACAACGCGGCGCCGATGCCGGAGGTGCGGAGGACTTCACCGAATACGCCACCGGCTGCAACCACCATGAGGATCGAGGCGATGGGAGGCAATGCCCCTTCGAAGATCTCGCCCGTTTCCTTGAGCGACCAGTGACGGCGCACTGCCAGCAGGAAGAAGGACAGGGCCACGGCCACCAGGAGGGCAAAGAACGGGTTGCCGATGAAGGCCGCAACGCCGTACCAGTAGTTGTCCTTGGGCAGGGTGAGCGTACCCACGGTGCCGAGGAGGATCTGCACGATCGGAGCGGCGATGAGGAACATGATGAGGCCTGGACGCGGCGGAGCGATGGCGCGGGCACCGGGGCCGTCGTGGCCAACGTGGACCAGGGAATCGGAGCCGAACTCGTCCACCTGCTGCTTCACACCGGGAAGGAGCTCGTAGTCCTTGCGGTTCATGATGCTGGCAACCCAGTAGGACAGGAAACCCAGCGGCACACAGATAATCAGGGAGATCAGGGTGATGAGTCCGATGTCCGCACCAAAGACACCGGCGCCGGCAACAATACCGGGGTGCGGCGGGACGGCGACGTGGATGGACAGCATGATGCCGGCCATCGGGAGGCCGAACTTGATCGGGTGGACCTTGGCGATCTTGGCGAAGGCATAGACGATCGGCACGAGCACGATCACGCCGACCTCGAAGAAGACGGGGATGGCGACCAGGAAGCCCACCGCGGTCAATGCCACCGCGACCCGCTTGGCACCGAGCTTCTCCGTGAAGTGCGTCGCTAGCGACTGCACGCCGCCGGAAACTTCGATCATGCGGCCGAGGATCGCGCCGAGGGCGATCAACAGCGCCACCTTGCCCATGGTGCTGCCGACACCTGTGGTCACCACGGTAAAGATGTCCTTGAGCGGAATCTGCGCGGCAATACCCACCAGGATGCTGACGGCGAGCAGGGCCACGAAGGCCTGGATCTTGAAGCGGATGATCAGCACCAGCAGCAGTGCGATGCCCGCGGCGGCGATGGTCAGCAGCAGCGGAGTGCCCAACTCCACGGCCGGCTTGATAGGCGGCGCATCGGCGGCGCGGACCATCAGCGAATTGATGAGGGGATTCATTTGGGGAGTGTCTCCTTTGACATACCAGTCTAGAAGACCGGCGAAAAGGGGCGACGACGGCGAAGGGGGGACCGCCGTCGTCGCGGGTTTTACAGGGGTGCTTAGGCGGTGCGCTTCTCGGGCGCGACAACCTTGATGACGGCGGAGTCGTCAGCAGCGGCGAGGCCTTGGGCCTGGCCGAGGAGGTAAAGCTGTTCGGCAGCGGCGGCGACGGGCGCAGCCAGACCGGCAGCACGGGTCGCCTTGCCCACGATGCCCATGTCCTTGACGAAGATGTCGAGACGGCTGAGAACTTCTGCGCCTTCTTCGGTGTAGGCCTCCAGGATGCGGGGGCCGCGGTTGGAGAGCATGAACGAACCTGCCGCGCCGGCTTCGAGGGCGGCGAGGGTCTTCGCCTGGTCCAGGCCGAGGGCGTCCGCCAGGGCCATGGCCTCTGCTGCGGCGGCGATGTGCACACCGCAAAGCAACTGGTTGACGGTCTTGAGGGCCTGGCCGTCTCCGGGCTTGTCGCCCACGATGCTCAGGGTGGAGGCCAGCAGTTCGAGCGCCGGGCGGGCCTTTTCGAGGGCTTCCGGCTCGGCGCCGACGACAATCAGGAGGTCGCCTTCGCCGGCACGCTTCGGGCCACCGGACAGCGGAGCATCAACCAGGGCAACGCCGTACTCAGCCAACTTAGCGACCGTGGCCGGGATGGCTTCGGTGCCCACAGTGCTGCCGAGGATCACGACCGCGCCCGGCTTCAGGACGGATGCCACACCGTTCTCTCCGAAGAGGACATCGTTGAGCTGTTCGCCATTGCGGACGGCAAGGAGCAGTGCGTCGGCGTCCTGGGAGGCTTCGCGGGCGGAGGCGAACGTCTTGATGTCGGCTTCTGCTGCCAGTTCCAGGCGGGCTTGGGCGATGTCGAAGCCGTGGACGGTCAGCTGCGAGGCGAGGCGGGTCGCCATCGGCAGGCCCATGGCCCCGAGGCCGAGGACGGTAACGGTGTAGTTGCTGGTCATGGTGTTCTCCATTGAATTTCCTGGTGGGGACGTGCAGTTAGAAAGTGGCGCTGAGCTTGCGCGTGACCTGGGCGAGGGACTGGTCGTCGCCCACGTTGCCGGCGAAGACGATGTAGGGGATGCCCTTGGCCGGACCGTCCACCGGTTCCCAGAGCGAGACAATGCCCGGGAGCATGGGTCCGCGGACGATCGCATGCCGGATTTCCAGACCGTGCGCGGCGACGTCGGAGGAGGTGATGCCACCCTTGGCGATGACGAACCGCGGTGGGAACGTCTTCAGGGTCCGGTTCACCACGGATACGACGGCGGCGGAGACCTTGCGGGCGATCTCCAGGCTGGCCGCGGGGTCGTCGGTCTTGATGAGCAGGCGGCTGGTGTGCACGATCACGTCGCCTTCGCGGAGGGCAGCAACGACGTCGGACACGACGGTTCCGATGAAGGCATCGGCTGCCGCTTCGGTCCCGGCGGCGAGCAATTTCTCGACATCGATCTCGATGATTTTTGCCGAGCCGTGTTCCGCGGTGAGGACGTTGAGCTGGCGGGTGGTCAGGCCCACGTGGGAACCGACTACGATCAGGCCACCGGCGGTGGAGGGGCTGTTTCCGGCGTAGGCTTCCTCGCCGGTGAGGGCTTCACGGATGTCCTGGCCGATGCGGCCACGGACGAACGGCGGGCCCACGCGGTACAGGAGCTTCTTGCCACGTCGTTCGGCCTCCTCGAGGCCAAGGGCCAAGGCCCGGAAGTCGTTTTCGGTGACGATGTCAGCCACGATCGGGGTGGAGTCCGTGGCCGGTTCGATGGCGTCGGCAATGGCCTTCGCGGAGATTGCGGGGTCGTTGGCGGCTGCACCTGCGCGGATGATGTTCAGGTCCAGGACAATGACGTTCTCTGCGGCGAAGCGTCCCTTTGATTTCTCTTCCACGTACTTGGCCATCTCGGAGTTGGCGAACCCGAACGTAGCGTCCTTGGCGAATTCGGTCCCGGCCACCGGGGTGAGGGCGCCGGCATCTTCTCCGGAGGCGCGCATGTAGTGCACACCGCCGATGGTGACGCGGCCGGCGTCGGGAAATGCCGAGACGATGACGACGCCGTCGGTGGCTTCGCCGGTTTCGGCGGCGACGGTCGCCGCGATGACGTCCGGTTCCAGTGGGTAGTGGCCGCGGAGGGTGGAGTCGCTGCGGCTGACAAAACCGAGGCTCAGTCCGGCAGCAGCGGCTGCGGCGAGGGCGTTGCGGACGATCTCCTCGTTGCGGGCGGCGGCTTCGGCCGGGTCCAGGCTGCGCGTGTTGGTCAGGACGTAGACGGCGGGCTTGGTCTGGTTCCCGCTGATATGCGAGAACGCCCAGGAGAAGTCCTCCACGTCCCAGCGCGTCAGCACGGCAAGGTCCGCAACGGACTGGGTGCCCGTGGGGTCGTCATCCAGGACGACCAGGACGCGGGGGCTGCTTGCCGAAGACTCTGCAACGGCGTCGGCCACGAGCTGAGCGGGGATCTGGACTTCAGCCGGGAAGGCGGCCAGGACGTCGGCTTCTAGGATCACGGGACACTCCATCGTGGGAAATCTGTGGGGCAGTTTTGTGAATGTAAGATGTCAGACATCTAACATTTGAATGCCAGTGTGACATACGGCTCTTCCCGGCGCAAGATGGCCGTGCTCACTAGGCTGGGTCCATGGCTGACACCGGCGTGCCGCACTGCTTCGTTGACAAACGCGAGCCCTCAGGGGCTTCGGCCGTCCAGCCCCCGGCAGTGCTCATCCACGGCTGGGCTTCGGGCTCCACCTACTGGGAGCCACTGACTGCCTTCCTCCTCGCCGCCGGACAAACAGTGTGGATCCTGGACCTGCCCGGCTACCGCCGTGGCCAGGACCTTCCTGCCGGATTCGAATGGACCTTGGACTCGGCAGCAGCATCGGTTGCAGCGACCCTGGAATCCCTGGGAGCCGATGGGGTGCATCTGGTGGGCCACTCCATGGGCGGCAGCGTTGCATTGACCCTCGCTGCGGCGTGGCCGGAAAAAGTCGCCTCCATAGCTTTGGTGGGCATGGTTCCGGCACCCCCAAACGCTGGCTTCAGGAACCTGATCCGGCAGCAGGTGGAGCAGGGATATTTTGATGCCGCCACCATCCGGAAGTGCATGGAGGCCTGGTACGGGGAGCTCTCCGCGGAGGACAGCGAGCGGCTTGGCAGAGGGTTTGATGCGCCCTTCCCTGTTCTTGCCGCCAGCGCGAAGGCGGCCATGACCGGCGTCGAACCTACAGTACCCGGGCGCGTCCACGCGCCGCTGCTGGTGATCGCCGGAGCCGGGGACCGGGTGCGGCCGATCGAACAGATGGAGTCGTTCGTCGCGGCAGCCCCGGGGCGGCGTTTGCGCGCGATACCCAATGCCGGCCACAGCGTCCACTGGGAACAGCCCGGCGAATGCGCGGCGACATTAAACGAATTCTGGAGAACAAGCCTGCGATCGCCAGCGTAAGATGTCTGACATCCATCCCGCCCACGGGGAACCCTGGGGTGCGCGGCCTGAAGTACAGAAATGGGGACACATGGCACGCAAGTCGCTGGTCGGCGTCGTTGCTGATGAGCTGCTGGACAGGATCGTCGCGGGGGAATTTCCCCCGGGCACCGTGGTCCCCGGTGAGCTGGAGCTCAGCGCCCGGCACGAGGTAAGCCGCATGACCGTGCGCGAAGCCATGAAGACCCTTGAGGCCCAGCGGATCCTCAGTGTTGAGCGGGGCCGCGGAACGTTCGTCAATCCCCTCAATCAGTGGGCGTCGCTGGAGGCTGTACTGCGGGCCGCCTCCGAAGGAACCAAGGACGCGGAAGCAGCCATCCAGCTGATTGAGCTGCGCCGGATGTTGGAAACCGGCGCCTGCGAACTTGCGGCTGAGCGAATCTCCGATGAGGACCTCGCGGTTCTCGCGGACCATGTGGAGAAGATGCAGGCGGCGCACGAGGTCAACGATCTTGCAGCTTTCGTAGAGGCCGATCTCGCCTTCCACGATGTCATCCTCCACGCCTCCGGCAACATCTTCGTGGCGGTCCTGTTTGAGCCGCTGCACCGAGTCCTGGAAGCCCGGCGGGCCCAGACATCGGCAGTGCCGGAGATCCAAGCGCATGCAATCGGACACCACCGGAAAATTGCGGCAGCCCTGTCATCCCGGAACCCCCACGACGCCCGGCTCGCCATGGACGCCCACATGCAGCAGACGCTGGACGACCTGAAGACGTACGTGCTGGAGGCCTAGCACCCAACTGGGTCGCATTTGTGCGCGTTTTGAGCGCTGAAAACGCGCACAAATGCTACCCAGCGTGTGAGTGCCTTCGGCGCGCCGTGATCCGGGAAAGTATGCGGTTGGCTCGCCTGGGCTCTGGTGGGCTC
>NZ_JBQLIS010000017.1:0-90115 GCF_052156435.1 Paenarthrobacter sp. NCHU4564 | reverse complement strand
ATCGCAATCCCAGGCGCCACAGCCCCAACCTACAAACTCACCGGCACAGACACCGGAAAAACCCTCACCGTCAAAGTCACCGGCACCAAGACCGGATACGTCACGGCAACTGTTGCATCAGCTTCGACTTCAGCGGTCGTCCCGTAGGGTCGCTCAAACTACATTTGTTGTTGGTATGGCTGGGCTGTGCCTTCGCCACCTTTTGAGCTGCCCGGGCGCCGAAATCAAGCTGTTTTGGGCGAGTTCGACGGCGGGCGGCGGCAAAGTGGGTGGTGGAGGCACGGGGCGTGTGCCGAGAACGCCGGCGCCGCCGAAGCGCCGGAGCCACCCGGCGCCCCGTGCCACTCTGTCCCGGCTACCCTCTTCACCGGCATTAAGCTGAGATGGTGCAATTTTCCCTTTGGCTGGCCTTGGTTGGTGCCGGCACCCTGATCAGTTTCACGCCCGGCGCCGGGGCCATCTTCACCATGAGCAACTCGCTCAATTCGGGCTTCCGCCGCTCCATTTGGGGAATTCTCGGCCAACAGGTTGCACTGGTGATCCACATCGTGATCGTCGCCCTGGGCGTTGGCGTGCTGGTTTCTAATTCGCCGCTGATCTTCAACATCATTCGCTACGCCGGCGCGGCCTACCTCGTGTACCTGGGCATCCGGCAGTTCCTGCACAAGCCAGACCTGGACAAAGAAGAGGTGGAGGACAAGAAGAACGAGCCCGCCCTGTCGATGTTCCAGCGCGGCATCTGGGTCAACCTGCTGAACCCCAAGGCGATCGTGTTCTTCCTGGCGTTCATGCCGCAGTTCATCAAGCCGGACCAGCCCCTTGTTCCGCAGTACCTGGTGCTGACGGCGACCGTTCTGGCGATCGACATCCTTGTCATGTGGCTCTTCTTCGCCCTCGCGGCACGGTCCTTCCAGCGTTTCACCCACAACGCCCACGGCCAGAAGATCCTGAACCGCATCTTCGGGTGCCTGTTCGTCCTGGTGGGCATCCTGCTGGCGGTCATCCACTAGGAGCGGGTCCCTGCGCGTGATGCTAGCGTCGGTGCATGGATGCGGACTGGATCGAACACCGGCGGGCGGACGACGGCGAACGCGTGGGCTGGATGAAGCCGGTGGACGGGGGCTTTGTGGCGATCGACCTGCTGGGACGTCCTCGCACGGAAGCAGTTGATTGGCTGAGCGCCGAGGAAACCCTCGATGAGCTTGGATTACGCTACCTCGCCGAACCCCATGAACTACGGCTCGACGACGGCGGGTGGCTGCGTGTGCGGATCGCTGAAGTGGCGCCCGGAACAGTCCGCGTCAAAAAGGACGACTGGGGCGACATGACGGCGCCGCAGATCTTCTACACGGTGGACTTCCCCGTCTCCGAAGGGCAACTACGGCCCCTGAAACGCTAAGAAACGTCAGCCCTGCGCCGTCGACCCACGGACCACCAGCGAACTCTCCAGCGTCACGTGCGGCTCGGCCAGGGGAACCCCCTCGATCAACCCCCGCAACTGTTCCCCCGCCTTGCGGCCCAGCGGTGTCGCGGGCAGGTGAACAGTAGTCAGACTGGGGTTGCTGGTTGCGGAATAAGGCAGGTCGTCGAAACCCGCTACAGCAAGTTCATCGGGGATCCGGACGCCCTCCACCCGTGCTTCCTGCAGTACGCCATAGGCGTGTGTATCGGTACCGCAGACGACGGCGGTCACGCCTGCCGCTTTCCACGAAGGCCAGGCGGAGGCGAAGGCAGCCGCGGCCTCTCCAACGTCGATCGAGGTGCTGATGATGTGGTCCTCCGAGACGAGCAGGCCACACGATGCAGCCTCCTCGAGGAACGCCTGACGCCGTAGCTCGAACGTGGCCGTGCCCGTAATACCGTCCACATAGGCGGCCCGGGTGTGCCCGGCGGAAGCCAAGTGCCGGGCAAGTTCGCGTGCCCCCTGCGCAACATCCAGGTTTACCGACGGAGCGAAGGTCTCCAGCCCCGGAGCATCCAGCAGCACCAACGGGCCGCTGGCGGACAGATCCTTCAGAAACTCCGCGCTCGGCGCGCCCACCAGCAGCCCCGCCGGTCGCAGGGACAGGAGTTTCCGGACGTCGTCTGCCTGCGGCGATTCGCCGGCGTCGGTCACGGAGAGCAGCAGTTGGTAGTCCGCGCCCAAGGACTCGCGGACCCCGGCAATGACGTTGGCAAAGAACGGGTTGGACACGTCCGGGGTTACCAAGATGACGATCGAGCTGACCCCGCGGGCCAAGGAACTCCCGATGCTGTCCACCACGTAACCAAGCTCGGCGATGGCGGTCCGGACCCGGGAGATGTTGTCTTCCGAGACGCGCCCCTGCGTCTTGCCGTTGGCAACCAGGGAGACTGTCGCCGTCGAAACGCCCGCCTTCGCTGCAACCATGGCGGCCGTGACCCGGGGCGCGCGTTTGCCGAGGTGGGCGGGGGTTTCCATGCATCGATCCTAGCGTTGTTACGCAACCGACAGGCAGCACAATGCATCAAGCGCTTGACGTACCCCACGTTAAGCGTTTGACGTAACCCCAAGCGAAGTGCCATGATTCCCCTGAATGCTTAGCGCCCTGTCCGGCGCCGCACCACCCTAAAAGCCAAGAACTCCGGACAGGCCCCAATGACGTGGAGAGAAACGTGGAAACCAACCCCCGCAAAAAGATCATTCTTGATTGCGATCCCGGCCATGACGACGCAGTGGCATTGCTGCTGGCACACGGCAACCCGGACATCGAACTGCTGGCCGTGACCACCGTGGTTGGCAACCAGACCCTTGAGAAGGTCACGCGCAACGCCCTTTCAGTGGCGACGATTGCAGGCATCACGGGGGTTCCGTTCGCCGCCGGCTGCGACCGCCCCCTGGTAAGGACCATCGAAACGGCCCCCAGCATCCACGGCGACTCCGGCATGGATGGCCCGGAGCAGCCTGAGTCCGCCATCGAGCTGGACCCGCGCCACGCCGTCGACCTCATCATCGAAACCGTCATGGCGCATGAGCCGGGCACCGTCACCCTGGTTCCCACCGCCGGCCTGACCAACATCGCCATGGCCGCCCGCAAGGAGCCGCGGATCGTGGAACGCGTCAAGGAAGTTGTCCTCATGGGCGGCGGCTACCACGTGGGCAACTGGAGCGCGGTGGCGGAGTTCAACATCATCATCGACCCCGAGGCCGCACACATCGTGTTCAACGAGAAGTGGCCCGTAGTGATGGTTGGCCTGGACCTCACGCACCAGGCGCTGGCCACGGACGAGGTGGTCAACAACATCGCCCGCATCGGCACCAAGCCCGCCAAGTTCGTCCTGGAGCTCATGGAGTTCTTCAAGAAGACCTACAAGGACGCCCAGGGCTTCGACTTCCCGCCCGTGCACGATCCCTGCGCCGTCGCCTACGTCATCGACCCCACCGTCATGACCACCCGCAAGGTCCCCGTGGACATCGAACTGCAGGGCAAGCTCACCCTTGGCATGACCGTGGCCGACTTCCGGGCACCCGCACCGGAGGACTGCCACACCTCCGTCGCCGTGGATTTGGACCACAAGAAGTTCTGGGACCTGGTCACCGATGCGATCGAGCGGATCGGCGAGCCCGACGGCGGCACTTCCTCAGGCGCGCACGTCGCCGCCGAGGCACTCGTTGCGGAAGAGGCAAAGTAAATGAGCACGCAAACCACTAACAAGGCCAACGTCACAGCCCTCATGGTCGCCCTGCTGGCAGCGTGCGTGGCATTCCAGCTCAACGCTTCCATGCTTAGCCCGGCCCTGGTCACCATGGGCAACGAACTCCAGACCGACCAGGCCACCATCGGCCTCTCGCAGACGTGGTTCTTCACGGCTGCAGCACTGTTCTCCCTGTTCCTTCCCCGCCTCAGCGACATCGTCGGCCGTAAGAAGATCCTCGTGGGCATGATGGTCCTCATGGCGATCGGCTCGGTCATCGCCGCCTTGGCTCCGGACGTGACGTGGCTCTTTGTTGGCCGCATCATCCAGGGCGTCAGCGGCCCCACGGTTCCGCTCTGCCTGATCATGCTCCGCTCGGCAGTCAGCAACCCGCGCAAGTACGGCGCTCTCATGGGCCTCATCACGGCCGTCAACGGTGGCGTGGCCGGCGTCGACTCCTTCGTGGGTGGCTACTTCGCTGAGAACTTCGGTTTCCGCAGCATCTTCTGGCTCATGGTTGCACTGGCCGTCGTCGCGACAGCACTCATCGCCTTCCTGGCCAGCGAGAGCAAGCCTGCCGCCGGCACCACCATGGACTGGCTTGGCGTGTTCTTCATTGTCATAGCCGTGGGTGCCCTGCTCACCGCACTGAACGAAGGCTCCAAGCTCGCAACAGCTTTCGACGGCGGCACGCTGGCCCTCGCCGTCGGCCTCACGGTGATTGCCGTCGTCGCCTTCTTCGCCTTCTGGACGGTTGAGAAGCGCGCCAAGCAGCCAATGGTGGAAACCGCGCACCTGCGCCAGCGCTCCACGTGGGCGCCCCTGCTGACCACTACGCTCACCATGACCGGTATCTTCGCGGTGATCAACGGCATCGTCCCGGCCTTCGTCCAGGCTGCAAATCCGGGATTCGGCGTGGGACCAACCGAGATGTCCCTCATCATCCTCACTCCGTACGCCCTTCTGGGTTGGCTCTTCGGCCCGATCAGCGGCCGGCTGGCCCCGGTCCTCGGCTACACCAAGGTGCTGCGCATCGGTATGGTCGGCAGCCTCGTCGCATTGGCGATCATTGCCCTCTTCGGCCTCAACAGCCTTCCGATGATGATTGCCGGCACGGCCTTGCTGGGCATCATGTACGCCGGTACCGTCAACATCATGCTGAACGGACTCGGCGTGGTGCTCTCGCCCAAGGGCAACCCCGGCTTCCTCCCCGGCATGAACGCCGGCGCCTTCAACCTCGGTGCCGGCCTGAGCTTCCTGGTCCTGCCCGCCGTCCTGGTGGCTACCTCAGCAATGGGTGACGCGAAAGCTTCCTACTTGACCGTCGTCGTCGTTGGTTTTGCCATCACGTTCGCCGCGTTCGCGGCCTCGCTGCTGATTCCCAAGCCGGTTGACGCCGAGGTCCACGAGGACGAAGAGGTGGCTGCGTGAGCACACCCGGAATCGTGGTGGTGGGTTCGCTCAACGCCGACCTGACCATCTACACAGAACGCCTTCCCCAGCCGGGTGAAACGGTGCACGGCAACGGCTTCGCGGTGAACCCGGGCGGCAAGAGCGCCAACCAGGCGGTGGCAGCCAGCAAGCTCGGCGGCCGGGTCAGCCTGATCGGTGCAGTGGGCGAGGACCCCAACGGCATCATGCTCCTGGACTCGACAGCCAGCGCCGGAGTGGACGTCTCGCGCGTCCGACGCTCGGACACCGCAACCGGCGTCGCTGTGATCTCGGTGGATGCGCGCGGCGAGAACAGCATCATCATCTCTGCCGGCGCCAACGGCACCCTTTCCCCCGCCGACGTCGACTTCGCCGCCTTCCGGGACGCCGCCGTCGTGTGCCTCTGCCTGGAGGTGGGTATCGATACCGTCGTGGCCGCCGCGCAGGCCGGGCACGACGCCGGAGCTACCGTCCTGCTGAACCTCTCGCCTTACGCTGAGGTGCCGGAGTTGCTGGCCGGGTTGAGCGACGTCCTCCTGGTGAATGCGCACGAGGCCGCACTGTTCCTTGGTTCCGAGGCGAACATTCCTTCCGCCGATGCGAACGCCGAAGCGTGGGAGCCCGTCCGCAGCCAGTTCGCCGACCGGGGCCTGCAACGGGTTCTCGTGACACTCGGCTCGCAGGGTTCGGTGGTGCTGGACTCGCTGGCACGTGGGGAGCAGCTCACCCGGATCGCTCCGACGCGCGTCAATGCGGTGGACACCACGGGTGCCGGCGATGCGTTTACAGGAGCTGTGGCTGCGCGTTTGGCCGCGGGTGACTCGCTGGTGGACGCCGCGTCATTCGCTTCTGTTGCGGCCGCGTTGGCTGCGACCAAGAAGGGAACCCAGGCCGCTTACGCAACCCTCGAGGAAGTCACAGCAGCCCGCGACGCATACCCCGCCCCCGGCACCCAACTGGGTCGCTTTTGTGCGCGTTTTGAGCCCTCAAAACGCGCACAAATGCGACCCAGTTGGGCTAAACGGAGCGGCGGGCGGCTCGTTGGGCTGCGCGTTCCACGGCCTTGCGGGTCAGTACTCCGTGGCCGGCCATGAGCCGGGGAACCACGATGTACACGGCGAGCGGGACCACCAATGCCGTCAAAAGGAGCGCGCGCAGCACCGGGTGCCACGGTTCCATCAACGGTCCGAGGGCAAGCATGCCAATGGACACCAGCGGGAAAATGGCGAGCCACGTGATCAGCGCGCGCATGTGCACGGACGGGATGTGCGGGCGTGCAGGAGCAACACCAGAAGGCGGTGCGGCGGCGGACTCGGCGGTCGTTTTGGAAGCGGCAGGGGCGGTCATCGGATTCTCCAACCAGATAGTTGCAATTAGCTTGGCACCACCCTAACCGGACCGCGATCCAATTACAACCACTTAGTTGGAAACTGGTAATATGACCCTATGGCGTGGGACACAGAAAGAACCAAAGGGCTGTTGCTGAAAGCTGCAACGGCGGAGTTCTGCGCCCGCGGACTTGCCGGTGCGCGCATCGACCGTATTGCGTCCGAGGCCGGCGTCAACAAAGAGCGGATTTACCAGTACTTCGGCAATAAGAACGCACTTTTCGACGCCGTGATCGTCACCGCACTCAGCACGCTGATGGATGAGGTTCCCATCGAAGGCCACGGCCCGGAAGCCATGGCGGACTATGCAGGCCGGCTTTTTGACCACCACCAACAGGACGCGACGGCTCCGCGGCTCCTGTTCTGGGAAGGCCTGGAACGGGGCACCGAAGTGGTCGGACTGCCCAAGCGCATGGCCAACTGTGCCTCCAAGGTCAACAGCACCATCGCAGCCCTCCCCGGCGTTTCGCGGGAAGATGCCGGCGATCTGCTGATCACCATCGTGAGCCTCTGCGATTCGGCCCCTGTCCTGCCTGCATTGGACGGCCTTATGGCGGGCAATGACCCCGGGCGTATCGGAAGGCGACGCGCCGCCGTCGTGCGTACCGTCTACCTGGCGGCCGCAGCGCTGGCCGCCGAAGCGGCGGAAGCAGCCGAAGCGGCGGAGGCAGCCGAAGCGGCAGAAGCCGGAGCCTTACCCGCGCACAGCGCCTGACGCCCAAACGTCGAATGTGACAGATTCGACACCGAAAATGACATTCCTGTGGAGTGGCGCCCTAGCCAAAGAGGGGTGCCATCAACCATGCTTGCAGAATGTACTCAAAGACGAGCCCATACCGCATCATTACGGTCTGCACAGGAAACATCTGCCGCTCCCCCATGGCGGCCCTCATGCTGACCGAAGCCTTCGCCGCGGAAGGGCTCGCCGACCTTGTGGACGTCGATTCCGCAGGAACCACGGCTTACGAAGTCGGGCACGGAATCGACCCCCGCGCAGCCCGCATCCTGACCACCCAGCACATCGCTTCCGAAGACCACCTCGCCCGGGAATGGCGGCGGGAATGGTTCGCCGAACGCGACCTTATCCTTGCCCTGGACGTGGACCACTTCGGGTGGCTGCAGGAAGGCGCGCCGGACGACGAATCGCTGGGCAAGGTCCGGATGCTCCGCAGCTTCGACCCCCGGATGACTGGCAAAAGCACCCTTGACCTGGGCATCGAAGACCCCTGGTACGGCGGACACACGGACTTCGAAAACACCTGGACACTCATCCACGCGGCCATCCCGGGAATTGTGCGGCACGTCAAGGAAGCAATCGCCGGACAAGCCAACCAGCCCCAGCAGGTAACCTCTATGTCATGACCCCTGCACCCGTGATCATTGCTGTCGACGGGCGTTCCGGAGCAGGCAAGACCACGCTGGCCGTCGAGTTGGCGGCCCGGTTGCGGGAGCACCACAAGGTGTCAATGTTCCACCTTGAGGACATCTACCCCGGCTGGAACGGCCTTGCCCCGGGCATCGAACGCTACGTTGCCGCCGTCCTCACACCCTTGAGCCGGAACCTGGCCGCCGAATGGACCAGTTGGGACTGGGAGCGCCACGGCGATGGGCACCACCAGGTCACCCAGCCCGCCGAGATCGTGATCGTGGAAGGTGTCGGGGCCGCTTCTGCCGCCGCACGGCCCATGCTGGACGTCGTCGTGTGGGTCGAAGCGACAGGCGAGGAGCGCCGCCGTCGTGCTTTGGAGCGGGACGGAAGCACGTACGAACCCTACTGGGACACCTGGGCTGCCCAGGAGGATGACTTGCTGGCCACGGACCCCGTGGGTGACCATGCGGACATCCGGGTCCTGAACCGCGCGGACGGCAGCGCGCCGACCGACGTCCTCAACGCCATGCCGTACTTGCCCGCACTTTCGGCCGTCCTGGCTCCCGAACTCAGCGCCCGCCGCGGCCTCCGGCTCAGGTCCGAACGGATCGATGCCGCCCCCGACCCCGCCGTGCTGTTCGGCTCACTGTACGGCCGCTCCGCCAACGCGGTGTGGTTGGATTCGTCCAACTACGCCACCGCGATCACCGGTGGAACCCAGGCGGCTGCCCGGAGCCGCTTCAGCATCCTGGCCGACGACGGCGGCGCGTTCGGACAGTCTGTAGAGCACCGGTCCGGGACTACTTTGGTGACTGCCGGATCCGCTACGGCCCAAACGTCGGGGCCGTTTTTCCGCTGGCTCGACTCCGTGTGGGGGCGCAAGGCAGTCCGAGCTCCCGAGGGCTACGACGGCCAGTTCACCTTGGGCTGGCTTGGATACCTGGGTTATGAGCTGAAGCGGGAAACCGGCGGCAACGATGTCCGCTCCCTTACTCCGGATGCGGCCCTCCTCTTCGCGGGGCGCGCCGTGGTGCTGGACCACCGCGACCGCGCCGTGTGGCTGCTGGCCCTGGACGCCCCCGACGCCGATCAATGGTTCAGCGCGGCACGCGCCTCGGTGGCGGCTGCTTCGAGCAGCGAAAGTGCCGGTGTGCACCCGGCCACAACCCACCCCGCCTCCGGCCGCCGCGCCGCCGGCCGGCCGGTCACCGCCGGTGCCCCATCCGCCGTCGTTGGTTCCATCCCCGGGTTCACCTGCCGCGACTCCGCTACCGACTACAAGCGGAAGATCGCCGACGCCCAGCACGAAATCAGCGAAGGCAACTCCTACGAAGTCTGCCTCACCACCACCCTTGAAGCCGGTGACCCGGGCCTCGACCCGTGGCAAACCTACCTGGCGCTGCGTCGCCGCAACCCCGCGCCGTTCGCGAGTTACCTGAAGTTCGGCGGGCTCGTGGCGGCCAGCACCTCGCCGGAGCGCTTCCTCAGGATCCTGTCCGACGGCGGCATGCGGGCCGAGCCGATCAAGGGCACCCGCCGCCGGTCCAAGGATGACGCCGAAGACATCCGCTTGCGGCATGAGCTCGAGGAGTCACTCAAGGACCGCGCGGAGAACATCATGATCGTGGACCTCCTCCGCAACGACCTGAGTCACTACGCCGTGCCGGGATCCGTCACCGTGAGCCGCCTCTGCGCGATTGAAAGCTATGCCACGGTCCACCAGATGGTCAGCACCGTGGATGCACAGCTTCGGCCGGGGGCTCCCAGGGCTGAAGCCGTCGCCGCCGCGTTTCCTGCCGGTTCCATGACCGGCGCGCCCAAGATCAGCACCATGGACATCCTGGACCGGCTTGAGTCCGGGCCCCGCGGAATGTATTCGGGCGCCGTGGGGTATTTCTCCATGAACGCCGCGACGGACCTTGCCGTAGTGATCCGCACGCTGGTGGTGAACCCTGAAGCGCCCGAGGGGCGGACCCTCACCCTGGGCGTGGGGGGAGCCATCACTGCGGACTCGGTGGCGGATGAAGAATACGAGGAAATCCGGACCAAGGCGTACGGGGTGCTCTCTACGCTGGGGGCGGACTTCCCCTCCTGAGTGTTACTGCAGGGTGGCAGTCAGGCGCGCCACGTTGTCCACATACTTGGCCAGTGGTGGCCGGTGCATCCAGTCGTCCAGGGTCAATTCCGTGGAGACCTCACGGTAGGTCGATTCCACGGCCCGCATGAGGTTGACCGTCTCAGCGCCCAGCAACATCACCGAAACCTCCATGTTCAGGGAGAAGGACCGCATGTCCATGTTGCTGGAGCCCAGGACGGCTACTTCGTCGTCGATCGTGAAGTGCTTGGCGTGGAGGACGTACGGGGCCTTGTAGAGGTAGATCCGGACACCGGCCTCCAGCAGGGCCTCGTAGTAGGAGCGCTGAGCGTGGTGCACCAGGAACTGGTCGCCCTTCTCCGAGACGAACAGTTCCACGTCCACCCCGCGCTGGGCTGCCGTGGTGATGGCGTACAGCAGCGAATCGTCCGGCACGAAGTATGGGCTGCAGATGGAAATCCTGTGCTGGGCGGAGTAGATCAGGGTGTTGAACAGGCGCAGGTTGTTTTCCGTGGAGAACCCGGGACCGCTCGGGACCACTTGCGCGGTGACGTGCCCGGGATTCGGCCCGGTGGGCAACCGCAGCTGCCCTTCCAGCGACTCGTCCGTTTCGCTCAGCCAGTCGGTGGCGAAAACCACGTTGAGCGTGGGCACAATGGGACCTTCCAGCCGTGCCATGAGCTCCACCCATTTCCGGCCAACCTTGCGGTGCTTGGGGTTGTTGTAGGAGGGCTCGATCAGGTTCTGGGAGCCAGTGAACGCCAGGACACCATCGATCACCAGGATCTTGCGGTGGTTCCTCAGGTCCGGGCGCCGCCACTGTCCGTGGATGGGCAGCAGCGGGAGCATCGGCTTCCACTGGATCTTGCTCGCCTTGAGCCTGCGCACCAAGCGCCGGTAGCCCTTGATGCGGAGGGTGCCGATGTGGTCGAAGAGCAGCCGTACCGTGACACCGCGTTCTGCGGCCCTCTCCAGTTCCGTGAGCAGTTCGTCGGTCATGAAATCGCTGCTCATGATGTAGAACTCGGCATTGACGTATTCCTTGGCACCGCGGATGGCTTCCGCCATGGCCTTGAGGGACTCGTCATAGCCCGGAATCAGTTCCACTTTGTTGCCGTCCACCATGGGAAGCGAGCCCAGCTGGTGGTTGAGTTCGCCTGCCGAGCGCACCCATTCGGGACCGGAATATTCGCTGGCCGGATCCGCCAGCTCGGACGTGACGGAACGGACCCGGTGGTTCACCGCTTCCTGCTGCTCCCTCCGCCGCTTGGAAAGCTTGAAATTTCCGAACAGCAGGAAAAGCACGAAGCCAAGGGACGGGATCAGGAAGATGGCCAGGAGCCAGGCCATGGCGGTGGTGGGGCGGCGGTTGCCGGGGATGATGCCCAGCAGCACGATCCGCATGATGACTTCCGCGATGGCCCAGACACCCACGAGCCACGTCCACTCGGGGCCAAACGGAAACGGAAAAAGCACTCGACAAACCCCCACGGTCCGAATACAAACAGTGACCTCAGCCTATCCGCCCGCCCGTGGTGGAGTGCGCCACTAAGCTTGGAACATGACTTCACCTGCCCCTACGGTCCTTGTTTTCCTGGATCCGGCCTTCCCCAACGGCCGCGTCGCCGACTCCAGCCAGCCCCAGCTCATGGCAACGGACCTCGGTGCCACCCGCGGTGATGGCGTGTTCGAGTCGCTACTGGCCGTCCAGGGCAAGCCGCGCAAAGTGCAGGCGCACCTGAACCGGCTGGGCAGCTCGGCCGCGGCGTTGGACCTCGCCGTTCCGGAGCAGGATGCCTGGCGCAGGGCCATCGACACTGCCATCACCGAGTTCCGTTCCGCCCACCCCGCGCCTACTCCCGAAGAAGACGAAGTCGTCGTCAAGCTCCTGGTGACCCGGGGCGTGGAAGGCGCAGCCAGCCCCACGTGCTGGGTCCAGGCTTCGCCTTCACCCGCGGGCAGCCGCCGGCAGCGGGAGACGGGTATCGACGTCGTGCTTCTCGACCGGGGCTTCGACACCGAAGCCGGCGAGCGCGCACCCTGGCTGCTGCTGGGCGCCAAGACGCTCTCCTATGCCGTGAACATGGCTGCGCTGCGCTATGCGCACAAGCAGGGTGCCGATGACGCCATCTTCACCTCCACAGACGGGCGCGTCCTGGAGGGGCCGACGTCCACTGTGCTGTTGGCCCACCTTGAAACAGTCGACGACGGCGAAGGTTCAGTCCGCACGGTGCGTCGCCTGATCACTCCCCAACTGGACAGCGGCATCCTTCCGGGCACGTCGCAGGGCGCGCTTTTCGCCGCCGCCAAAGCTGCCGGCTGGGAGCTTGGCTACGGTCCGCTGGTTCCGCAGGACCTTTTTGATGCCGACGCCGTGTGGCTGATTTCGAGCATTCGCCTGATCGCACCGGTGAACCACATCAACGGCCACGAGATCGGATCGCCAGCCGTCCGCAAGCAGCTCACGGCTGAACTCAACGAGTTGTTCGCCGGCATCGAGTAATCCTTGCAGAAGCTCCGCTTGGAACTTAGCAGGTCGATAGCAGAGTAATTGCTCGCATGACTTACTGATAAGGAAATCTTGGTCTCGCTCAGGGTGCCCGCCCGTCTATGCGAGGGGTTTCTTATCCTCCTTGAAATGGGTGTTTGTCGTGTGATGAATCTTGTCTTCGTGTTAGTTGGATCACTCCAGCGGCACGGCACTTCCAAGACTTTGCTGTCTACTTCCCGGAGGGAACATGGGACACAGCTCCCCACTCAAAGCCGAGGTATCGGCACCTGAGGCGCAGCCTGGAGAGGGCGCCTCGTCATCTGGCCTCCGCCGGTCCATGGAGGCCCGGCACCTGGTCATGATCGCCATGGGAGGCGTCATTGGTTCAGGCCTGTTCGTCAGCTCGGGCTACACCATCGCCACCGCCGGCCCGCTCGGCGCAGTCATCGCATTCCTGATCGGCGCCGTGGTGGTCTATCTGGTGATGGCGTGCCTGGGGGAACTCGCCGTCGCATTCCCCGTTTCAGGCGCATTCCACATCTATGCTGCCCGCACCATCGGGCCGGCCACCGGCTTTGCCACGGCTTGGTTGTACTGGCTCTGCTGGGCGGTGGCCCTGGGGTCGGAGTTCACAGCGGCCGGCCTGCTCATGCAGCGGTGGTTCCCGGGCGTTGACGTTTGGATCTGGTGCTTCGTCTTCGCCACGGTCCTGTTCACCCTCAATGCCATCTCATCGCGTGTCTTCGGTGAATCGGAGTTCTGGTTCGCACTGATCAAGGTCGCCGCCGTCGTCGGCCTGATCATCCTGGGCGGCGCTGCCCTGCTGGGCTTCCACCCCCTCGCCGAGGGCGGCTACCCGTCGCTGACCGAGAACTTCTCCACGGATGCAGGGCTGTTCCCCAACGGCTTCACGGGTGTCTTCGTGACCTGCCTGGCGGTCTTCTACGCGTTCTCCGGCTCGGAGCTGATCGGCGTCGCCGCCGGCGAAACAGCCAACCCGGGCGCGAACATCCCCAAGGCCATGCGGACCACTGTCATCCGGCTCATGATCTTCTTCGTCGGGGCGATCACGGTTATCGCCGCCACCATCCCCTACGAGAAAGTGAGCGTGGATGAGAGCCCGTTCGTCACGGTGTTCTCCATGCTGGGCATCCCGTTCGCGGCGGACATCATGAACTTCGTGATCATCACCGCGCTGCTGTCGGCCGGTAACTGCGGCCTGTTCTCCTGCGCGCGCATGCTGTTCTCGCTGGCCGACGAAGGCCACGCCCCCAAGGCCTTCAAGAAGCTCACCAAGCGCGGAATCCCTCTCGTGGCGCTCTGTGTGAGCATGCTCGGTGGCCTTGCCTCCCTGGTCAGCAGCATCGTGGCACCCGCCACCGTTTACCTGGTGCTGGTCTCCATAGCCGGTTTCGCCACGGTGGGTGTGTGGATGTCCATCGTGGCCTCGCAGTTCGTGTACCGGCGAACCTTTGTCCGCAACGGCGGTGATCTTGCATCGCTCCCCTACCGGGCGCCGCTGTTCCCGCTGGTTCCGATCCTTGCGTTCGCGCTCTGCGTGGTGTCCCTCATAGGTATCGCCTTCGATCCCAACCAGGTGGCTGCGTTGTTGTTCGGCATTCCGTTCGTGGGTGCCTGCTATGCGTTCTTCCACTTCAAGTACGGACGACGGCGGAAGCTTGCCTCGCCTGCCACGGAGAAGGTTTCACCCTAGGGGGTGTGCCGCCACCACCAACTTTGAGCCGACGGACACCCAACACGCCGGGAAAATCCTGGCCTCGAGCTGGCTGTGGGCCCAAAGAAGGTGGTGGCGGTACGCCCCAGGCGTGCTTGGACTACTTCCTGGCCGCCCGGACGGGGTGCTCACTCAGGATGGAGAGGCGGTTGAAGGCGTTGATGCCGATCGCCGCCATGCAGATCACGCTGATCTGGGCATCCGTGTAATGCAGCCGGGCTTTTTCGAAGAGTTCAAAGGTGGGCCGCGACGTGCTCATGCGGGTGATCTGCTCTGCGATCTCCATGGCGGCGACTTCGTGGGGCTCGAACAGTTGGACTTCACGGTAGACAGGCACCAGGGACAGGCGTTGCTCGGTCTCGCCGTATTTCAGCGCCCGGCGGTGATGCAGGTCCAGGCAAAAGGCACAGCCGTTGATTTGCGAGCACAGATAATTGATGAGCTCCAGGGTCCGGCGGGGGACCCCAAGCCTGTCCGCCTCGTCCACCAGTTGCTGGGAGTAGTGGCTCAGCGTTGAGTACAGTTCGGGCTGTTGTTTGTCCAGATAACCGGCAAGGCGGTGCGTTGTTTCCTGTTCGGGCATACGTGGAGCTTAACGCACCGGCCTGCGCGGAAGGACCGCGGGAAACCCGACGGTATATGAGAGAGGATCACTCGCCGGGGGCGGGGATGTCCGCCGTGAGGCGAATGCCGTTCTCTGCCAGCCAGACAGGGTTGAAGGCTTTGCTGAGGTAGTTGGTTCCGGCGTCGGGAGCAATCGCCACCACCACCGACCCCCTTGGTGCGGCCCGCGCGACACGGAGGGCTGCGGCCACGATGAGCCCCGACGACGGACCCAGCGCAAGCCCCTCTTCATCCAGGAGCCGGTGGACGGTGGTGTACACCTCATCATTGGGGATCCGCAGGAACCGGTCCACGATCGACCGGTCGAAAATCTTGGGCCATTCCGCTTCAGGCCAGGAGTTGCCGACGCCGTCCACCAGGATGTTACCGGGATGCCCGCCGCTGTAGGCCGAGCCATGGGGATCTGCCGCGACCACTTCCACGTGGCCTCCCGGCCGTTCGGCAGCCACGCGCTCCTTCAGGTACCGGCCGTTGCCGCTGATGGTCCCGCCGGTACCAATTCCGGCTACAAAGTGAGTCACAAGCCCGCCCGTCTGTTCCCAGATTTCGGGCCCGGTGGTGCGGTAGTGGACCAAGGGGTTGGCGGGATTGTCGAACTGCATTGGACGCCAGGCCCCGGGGGTCTCCGCAGTGATGCGCGCCGCTACCGCCCGGGCGTTCTCCGGCGACTCGGACGGCGCGTTCCAATCGGTGATCACCACGCGCGCCCCGTAGCTGTGCAGGGCGTCGAGTTTCTCCTGCGAGATGGAGTCGCCGGTGACAACCACCACCGGGTGCCCGGTCAGCTGGCCGATCAGGGCAAGCCCGATCCCCGTGTTTCCCGAGGTGCTCTCAACAATCGTGGCCCCGGGCTGCAGCTCCCCGGATTCCTCGGCGGCACGGACCATGCTCAAAGCGGTTCGGTCCTTGATGGAGCCGCCGGGGTTTTCGGATTCGAGTTTGACGTGGATGCTGCTGCCCAGACCCCTGCCCAGTGACTCCAAGGCCACCAGCGGCGTGTGGCCCACTTTGTCCAGGATGGAGGCCTCGAGCCCGTCGGTATGGGCCGGCCCGGCTGCTTCCGTGGTCACTGTGCCTCCCCTTCCTCCCGGACCAGCAGGGCATGCCGCGCCCTTTCCACCAGCTCGGAAGCGGGCGGACGGTCCGCCAGGATGTCGGCCAGGCAGCCCACGACGGCGGCAGTCCCCTTTCCGAGCGGCTGCGCGGCATCCGCTTCGAGCAGCAGGTAGGAGCCGGTGAGTGCTTCGATCGCCAGGAGTTTTTCGGCCGCTTCCAGAGATTTTTCCAACTGCTGCAGCGCCAAGGGAGCCAGCGTGGAGTGGTCCTCGATATCGGCGGAAAGGGTTGGAGCGCCCAGGGTTGCCGGGGCTGCAAGGAACTTGAGTTCGGCGAGCAAGCCGGCGGCCGAGTACCACAGCAGTCCGGGCAGTTCCTCCTGCGCCAAGCCCGACCCGCCCGACGCGGCAGCCAAATGCCTGGCCCGGATGGTGCGTTGCGGCGGGTACAGTTTGGCGATCCGGCGCTCACTGGAAATGCCCACATGTGCCAGGGCCAGCCTGAGCGATTCAAAGGAGAGCGCCAGTTGCATCGGTTGGAAGTTGCCACCCGAGACCATGAGTCGGGACCCGACGTCAGCCAGTGGGTTGTCGCTCCGGCCGTTGAGTTCCACCTCCAGCGCCCGCTCGAACTGTTGGACCAGGTCGCGGAAAGCTCCATGGGTTTGCGGTGCCGCACGGAAGGACAAGGCATCCTGCACGGACACCTCGGGGCGGGCGCCCTCCAACCAACCACCGCTCAACAGGCGCCGGACAGCCTCCGCGGACAGCCGCTGGCCGTCTACCGCCTTGGCCGCCTGGATCGGCGGCGAAAAAGGGCTGAGGTTCCCGCCGCCGTCGTACCTTGCAATGGACTCCAGCGAGAGGGAAAGCGCGACGTCGGCCAGCCCGGCCAGGCGTTGCAGCCTCACCAGGGCGAGGGTTCCGGCGCCCACGGAGTAGGAGTTGGCACTGACCAGCGCCAGGGCCTCGCCGGGAGCGAGGACCAGCGGTTGGAGTCCGGCGTCGGCGAGCGCCTTGGCGCCCGGAACCACGGCGCCCGAGGGGTCGAGGGCTTCCCCCTCCCCGATTGCGACCGCGGCGACGGCGGCAAGCTGGGTGAGGTCGGATGAACCCACCGATCCTTCGCGCGGGATGGCGGGATGGATGCCGCTGTTAAGCAGGTCGGCGTAGAACCGGGCTGTTTCCGGGCGGACGCCCGAGCCGCCGCGGCTGAATCCGATGAGCCGGGCGAGGATCACGGCGCGGGCGGCGGCCCGGTCCAGGTAGGCGCCGACCCCGCTGTTGTGGTAGCGGACCACTTGGACCTGGTACGCCAGGATGGACTTTTCCTCCACAGCCGTGTCGCGCCCGGATCCCAGCAGGGTGTTGAGTCCGTAGACACGCTGTCCCGACGCGGCGGCTTTCTCCACCACGCCCCTGGATTGCTGTATCAAGGTCAACGCTTCACGGTTGAGTTCCACGTGAAACGTCGGATCGGCCGCTGCCTCCGCCACCTCGGGAGCGCTCACGGCGGAGGTGCCGATGACCAATGTCTTTCCAGGCCCGGGCATCGTCAGAAGTCCAAGAGGTTTTGCCGGAAGCCACCGTTTCCGTAACTGGTCCTCAAGACACCGCGGCGGCGCAGCTCGGGAGTGAGCTTGTCCAGGACGCCATGCACGGTCACGGGATCCACGAAGCCGGAAAACAGGAAGCCATCACCGCCCACTGCCTCGCCGGTTTCCTGCAGATAGTCCGCGATTTCCCCGGCTGTACCGATGATGGAGTCCCCGGCACCGCCGCTTCGGGCCTGGAGGATCTGGCGCAGCGTGGAGCCTGGGGGTGCTGCCTTGGAGAAGTGCTCCAGGGTGCCTTGGTTGCTGTTGGTGGTGAGCTCGGGCAAGGGTGCGTCGAGGTCGAACTGCTTGAAGTCGATGACGGAAAGGTAGGAGATCGAGTTGAGCTGGCTGTCGATGTCGCGCTGCGTCAGCTCCCTGCGTTGGGCGCGCAGGTCCTCGGCTTCTGCCGTGGATCCCACCACGGTGGGCTTGAGGACGAAAAGTACCTTGACATGGTCGGGGTTCCTGCCCGCCTTGGCGGCCTCAGCCCGGATGGAGTCCCGGTAGGCCTTCATGCCGTCCACGCCGCGGGCCAGGGCGATCGCCACATCGGCGTGGCCTCCGGCGAAGGCCTTGCCCCGGGGCGAGGCGCCCGCCTGCACCAGCACCGGCTCTTCCGGCAGCGGCGCTGTGTTGAGCGGACCGCGGACCTTGAAGAATTCGCCGTCGTGGTTGATCGGGTGCACTTTGGTGTGGTCGGCAAACCGACCGGCCTCAACGTCCTCCAGCACGGCGTCCGGTTCCCAGCTCCGCCACAGCCGCCTGACGACGTCGACGAATTCCTCCGCTTTTTCGTACCGGAGGTCATGTTCAATCTGCTGGTCAAGGCCATAGTTCCGCGCGGCGAGGTCGCTGCCGGAGGTGACCACGTTCCATCCCAGTTGGCCCTCGGAGAAATGCTGGAGTGTGGCCAGCAGCCGCGCCGCGGTGAAGGGCGGGTAGAAGGACGCGCTGACCGTCGGGACAATCCCGAGGTGCTCCGTGGCGGAGAGCAGGTACGGGACCAGGGCAAGCGGATCATGTTTGGGCGCGAAGGAGGCATGGGCAAGGGATACTTCCGCGGTGCCGCCGTACGTATCCGGGACTGTGAGGGAATCCTCGATGATGAACAGGTCCAGGCCGGATCTCTCGAAGGCACGCACGGCCTCCTGGTACAACGCGGGTTTCTTCCAGTCGTAACCCAGGCTGTACCCCGGAGTTCCCCACCCCTGGACTCCAAAGCCGTGTCCCACGAACCAACCAAAATGAAGCATGGGCTTGAGTGTAGAACTGCCGTGTCCGTTCACCGCGACCTGATTTCATGCGAAGTTACAGGGGGTCGTACTGCGTCAATTATGCTCCCGTGGCGTCACATGTGAAGTGCCTGCAGCAAGGCCCGGCTTCCGGAAAACGGCAGGGTCCGGAATGATCTCTGTATGAGTGCGCCCACGTCAGCCCGATCTGTGAGGGACCGGTTGTTGGGCGCCTGGGCACTGAAGGGCTACAAGCGGGAATGGCTGCGGCATGACCTGATTGCCGGCGCAGCACTGTTTGCCCTCTTGGTCCCTGCGGGCATGGCTTACGCGCAGGCGGCAGGACTCCCGCCTGTCACCGGTCTTTACGCAACGGTCGTCCCCCTGCTGGTATACGCAATCGTGGGTCCTTCCAGGATCCTGGTGCTGGGCCCTGATTCTGCCCTGGCACCCTTGATCGCGGCAGCCATCATGCCTTTGGCCATGGGCAGCAGCGAGAAATCCGTGGCTCTTGCGGGCCTGCTGGCCTTGCTCGTCGGCGGCATCATGCTCCTGGGCTCAGTCCTCCGCCTGGGGACCATCACCGGCCTGCTCTCAAAACCCATCCGTTTGGGCTACCTCAACGGGCTTGCGCTGTACGTGGGGTTGTCCCAGGTTCCAGCCTTCCTGGGGATTGAGGCAGAAGGCGACTCGATCTGGGAGAAATTGGCCGGCACCTACACCCAGGTCATGGACGGAGGCACCAACCTTGCCGCCGTCGCCCTCGGACTGGGCTCGCTGGCACTGATCTGGATTCCGCGCCGCCTGAAATGGAAGGTTCCCGGAGTCCTGCTGGCCGTGGTCGCTTCCTGCCTGGCCACGGCTTTCCTGGACCTGGGCGATACCGTCAAGGTAACAGGGGCGCTCCCCCAGGGCCTGCCGGCTCCAGCGCTTGGTGGCATCACGTGGGGCGACGCCCTTGCCCTGGTCCCGGCGGCGGCCGGCATCGCCCTCATGGCGTTCGCTGACACCGGAGTACTGTCCCAGTCCCTGGCAGCGAAAGAAGGGAAGAGGATCTCCGGCAACAGGGAGATGGCTGCCTTGGGTGCAGCCAACGCAGCAACGGGTGTCCTGGGTGGCTTTCCCATCTGCGGCAGCAGTTCCCGGACACCTGTTGCGGTGGATGCCGGGGCAAAGTCCCAACTCACGGGTGCCGTGGGAGCGGCCTTGGTGCTCGCCTTCATGCTCCTGGCGCCCGGAGTCACCGAATTCCTGCCGTCGGCCACCTTGGCGGCCGTGGTGATCGCCGCCGCGGTCGCCCTGGCCGATCCCGCGGGAGTGCGGCGCCTGCTGCGCATGAGCCGCAGCGAATCCGTGGTCATGCTGGCGGCGTTCCTTGGAGTGCTCCTGGTTGGCGTGCTGCAGGGAATCCTCGTGGCCATTGCCCTGGCCCTCCTTGATTTTGTGCGGCGGGCATGGAATCCCTACCGTACGGAGCTCGGCGCCCAGGAGGGCCGCCCCGGATACCACGACCTCGCACGCCACCCGGAAGGCGACAGGATCCCCGGGCTCCTGATCCTCCGGTTCGATGCACCCCTCTTCTTCGGGAACGGGCAGGTCCTGGCCACTTTCGTCCGGGAAGAACTGGACGAGGCCGAGGACCACATCACGCACGTCATCCTCGCTGCCGAGCCCATCACCGGGATCGACACCACGGCCCTGGACGACCTTGTCACGCTGGACGAATGGTTGGCCCAACGGGGCGTGGACCTCGTGTTCGCCGAGCTGAAGGGCCCGGTCAAGGACAAGCTGGTCCAGCTGGGCACGGCGGCCCGCTTCACTCCTGACCACTTCTATTCGACAGTTGGTGCGGCGGTCCGTGAACTGGCCGGACAGGACCACAAGTAGGCACCGGTTACGCAACATGACGGCTGCCATGCCCGCAACAAATGCAGGTGAACGTCCACGGATGTTACGTTTTTCTTGAGTAATGAGCACCAGCGTTAAGCCCTGACTTGCTGGTCGGCAACCCTCTCCCGCGGCGGGGTGCCTCAGGTGACTACTCGGCGTATCGACACTTCGAACTGCAAGCGTGACTGAGGAGCACCACGAATGCCAGAACCCACTGACGACAAACTCGCCTACCGCCTGATCACGGGCCCGGATACCCGCGAATTCTGCGAGCGCATCAGCAACGCCCTCGCCGAAGGCTATGTGCTGCACGGCAGCCCTTCCGCAACCTTCAACGGCACGGACGTGATTGTGGCGCAAGCCATCGTCCTGCCCGCCGCGATCGCAAGTGCGGATGCCGCCGTCGCGAACGCCGTGGACCAACTGGAAAACGACGAAGACGAAGAAGCATTCGAGGGACACGCATGAGCTACGCAGGTGACCTGACCCCGCAGGACGCGTGGGCCAAGCTTAAGGACGGCGCCATCCTGGTTGATGTCCGGACCGAGGGCGAATGGGCCCACATCGGCATCCCTGACACCAAGGCCACGGAGAATGATCCCCTGTTCATCCAGTGGAACCTCGCCGGCGGCATCCCGAATCCGACCTTCATCGACGACCTGAAGCAGCAGGCTCCCGAGGCTGATGGCGTTGAACTGCTGTTCATCTGCCGTTCGGGCCAGCGCTCCATCTCCGCCGCCATCGCCGCAACGCAGGCCGGATTCACGTCCTACAACGTCCTGGAAGGCTTCGAGGGCGAACCTGACCGTTACGGGGAACGCACCGTCAACGGCTGGAAGAACCGTGGCCTGCCCACCAACCTGGGGACCGACTAAAAGTGACTTTCAATCCTGACGCCGCCGGCTGGAGCGCTGACACCCAGGCCGTCCGCGGTGGACTCGACCGTACCAACTTCCAGGAAACCGCCGAGCCGGTGTTCCTCAATTCCGGCTTCGTCTACGAATCCGCTGCAGCAGCAGAACGGGCGTTCACCGGCGAAGACGAACGCTTTGTCTACTCGCGCTACGGCAACCCGTCCGTGGCCACGTTCCAGGAACGGCTGCGGCTCCTTGAAGGAACCGAGGCCTGCTTTGCCACGGCGTCCGGCATGTCTGCAGTCTTCACCGCACTGGGCGCACTGCTGGCAGCCGGCGACCGCGTGGTTGCCGCCCGTTCACTCTTCGGTTCCTGCTTTGTGATCCTGAACGAAATCCTGCCGCGTTGGGGCGTGGAAACAGTGTTCGTCGACGGCCCGGACCTGGACCAGTGGCGTGCAGCTCTTTCCGAGCCGACCACAGCCGTCTTCTTCGAGTCACCGTCCAACCCGATGCAGGAAATCGTGGACATCGCTGCCGTCAGCGAACTGGCACATGCCGCCGGGGCGACTGTGGTCGTCGACAATGTCTTTGCCACTCCCCTGCTGCAACGCTGTGGCGACCTGGGCGCCGACGTGATCGTCTACTCCGGAACCAAGCACATCGACGGCCAGGGACGCGTCATGGGTGGAGCGATCCTGGGCACCAAGGAGTTCATTGACGGCCCGGTCAAGCAGCTCATGCGACACACCGGCCCCTCGCTGTCCGCCTTCAACGCCTGGGTCCTCACCAAGGGCCTTGAAACCATCGGGCTGCGCGTGAACCACAGCTCCGCATCGGCTTTGAAAATCGCCGAATGGCTCGAGCGGCAGCCGGCCATCAACTGGGTCAAGTACCCGTTGCTCAAGTCCCACCCGCAGTACGAGCTCGCCACCAAGCAGATGAAGGCCGGCGGCACCGTACTGACCTTCGAACTGTCACCGTCCTCCGGGCGGAGCGCCAAGGAAGCCGCCTTTGCGTTGCTGGACGGCCTGCGGGTCATCGACATTTCCAACAACCTGGGCGACTCCAAGTCCCTCATCACGCACCCTGCCACCACCACCCACCGGGCCATGGGACCGGAGGGACGGGCCGCCATTGGACTGTCCGACGGCGTGGTCCGGTTGTCCGTTGGATTGGAAGACGTGGACGACCTGATCCTCGATCTGGAAAAGGCGCTCAAGCAGGTCTAACCTTCATGCCATGAGCGGGAACCGCCCTTATCGCCGTGCCGGAGCAGTCATTGTTTCCGGTACGGCGGTTTGGTTCCTGGGGATCTCCCCGGTCCAGCGGGTGTACCTCACCACCGATGCTGCGGAGCGGCTTCGCATGCTGCTGGCGGAAGAAGGCCGTTGGATCACCGGGGGGTGGCCGGAGCGTACCTGATGACGTGGGAAGAACCGGCCGAAGAGCGCCCCTAAGCTTTCCGGACCCTGGTCAACAGCGGCGCCGGTTCCTTGTGCGCGTCGGTTGAGGTGCCGCGGGTGGTGACCTTCACGGCATGCCCGACGACGGCGGTCAGGACTTCCGTGGTGGGCGGGGTTCCCGGAGAGCCGGCACCGGCGGAACGGGTGCTGAACCGGTCCGCTGCTGCGCGCTGTTCCTGAGCCCCGTTGCCCCGCTCAAGGATGTCGGCAATGCCTGCCTTGACCAGTTCCAGCTCCCCTTGGTCGTCCAGGACCGGGCTGAGGTAGTCCACCAGGGCCCACACAACGTCCGCGGCAGGCTGGGGACGGAAGTCGCCGAAGTCCAGGAGGTCCCCGCGGAGACCGGTGTTGCTCGCTTGCCAGCTGGCCATCCTGAGCAGGGCCGTGGGCACCGAGGCGGGTTCCACGCCGTCGAGCATTTCCAAGGTTGCCGTCTCCACCAAGGCGCGCACCAACACGGCAATGAGCGCCGCGTCTTCGGCGCGGAGGCACACGTCGGCGACCCGGATCTCCACAGTGGGATGGTTGCGGGAGATGCGGGCATCAAAGTAGATCATGCCCTCATCCAAGATGACGCCGGTTTCCAGCAACCGGTTGACCATCCGCCGGTAGGCCGTCAGCGAACCGAACACCGCTGACGGACCGGACGTCGGCCAGCGGTTCCAGGCTTGGGTCCGGAAGCTGTCGAAGCCGCTGTGCTGGCCGCGCCAATACGGGGAATTGGCGCTGATGGCCGTCAGCACGGCCAGTTTGTCCCGGATATGGTCCAGGACCACCACGCCCTCTTCCGGCGACTCCACGGAGGTGTGCACGTGGAAACCGCAGGTCAGTTGCTCATGGGCCGTGAGCCCAAAGCGTTCCAGCATCTCGGCGAACCGGGGATCGGGCGTGGTGTGTGTCCCGGACTCCAGGGGCGAGGTGGCCAGGGCGGCAATACGGGCGTCGTGTTTCCTGGCGGCCTGGTTGGCCATGTTGCGCCCACGCCGGATCTGGGGAAGAAGCTCGGCGTAGGTGTGGCATGGCCGGGTTTGCGTTTCGATCTGTTCGAGCTTGAACTCGTGGCTCAGGCCCAGGCCCGGCTCCACGGGATCAGTTCCCGCCAGCAGTGCGTCCGCGAGGGCCAGCGGCGCTCCCGTCACAGGATCGACGATGAGCAACTCTTCCTCAACCCCGAAAGTCCGCATGCTTCATTCTGCCCTTAGCTATCCTGGTGCGCACCCCCTGCCGCCGTCCGCCCCCAATGGACCGGGCGCGGATGGCGGAAACGGGTGCGCCCAGGCGTACGTGGGGCGCGAATGGCGGAAACGGGTGCGCTGCCTTAGTCCTGGAAGTACTCCACCTTGGCCCCGATGGTGTTGAGCCGCTCGGCCAGGTCCTCGTAACCACGTTCGATGACGTAGATGTTGCGCAGCTCGGAGGTTCCGCGCGCGGCGAGCATGGCCAGCAACAGGCACGCAGCCGGGCGCAGGGCCGGCGGGCAGCCGACCTCAGCGGCGCGCCACTTGGTGGGGCCGTTCACGTAGATCCGGTGCGGGTCAAGGAGCTGCACCTGGGCGCCGAGCTTGTTGAGCTCTGTCAGGTAGATGGCGCGGTTCTCGTAGACCCAGTCATGGATCATGGTCTGGCCTTCCGCGTTACCGGCGATCACGGCGAAGAAGGGCAGGTTGTCGATGTTCAGGCCCGGGAACGGCATGGGGTGGATCTTGTCCTGCGGAGCGCGCAGAACAGACGGTTTGGTGGTGACATCCACCAACCGGGTCCTGCCGTTGCGTGCCATGTATTCGCCGGACACCACCAGTTCCTGGCCCATCTGCTGGAGGGTCGCGAGTTCGATCTCCATGAACTCGATGGGTACCCGGCGGATGGTGACTTCGGAATTGGTCACAATGCCCGCGGTGATGAGGCTCATGGCCTCGATGGGGTCTTCTGACGGGAAGTATTCAATGTCCACGTCGATGCTGGAACGGCCGGTGATACGCAGGGTGGTGGTTCCGATGCCCTGGATCTCCACCCCCAGGCCCTGCAGGTAGAAGCAGAGGTCCTGGACCATGTAGTTGGGGCTGGCGTTGCGGATGACGGTGGTGCCCTCGCGGTGGGCCGCGGCCATGATGGCGTTCTCGGTGACGGTGTCGCCGCGTTCGGTCAGGACGAAGGAGCGGTCCTGCCCATCGGCCGGCGGCGCAGCCACGGAGTAGAAGCCGGATTTCGCCTCGACGGACAGGCCGAACTCACGCAGGGCCTGCATGTGCGGTTCCACGGTGCGTGTGCCGAGGTCGCAGCCTCCGGCGTACGGCAGGAGGTAGTCGTTGGTCTGGTCGAGCAAAGGGCCCAGCAGCATGATGACGCTGCGGGTACGGCGGGCAGCGTCGACGTCCATGAGTTCCAGGTTCAGGTTCTCGGGGCGGCGGATGCGGAGGTCGCTGCCGTTGAGCCAGGTGCATTCGACGCCGATCGACGTGAGCACTTCCACGATCCGGTTGACTTCCTCGATCCGGGCCAGGCGCCGCAAGGTAGTGGTGCCACGGTTGATCAGGCTTGCGCACAGGAGTGCCACACCGGCGTTCTTGCTGCTGTTGACATCCACTTCCCCGGAGAGTGTGCGGCCGCCTTCCACCCGGAGGTGGGTCATCTGGGGCTTTCCGACTTTCACGATCGGTCGTCCAAAAATAGCCTCGATTCGTTCGATCATGCGGAGGCTGAGGTTCTGTTTGCCCTGTTCCATCCGGGCGATGGCACTCTGGCTGGTTCCCAGCTCCGAGGCCAGTTGCCCCTGCGTCCAGCCTTTGTCGCTGCGCGCGTTGCGGAGCAGGAGGCCTACGTGTTCGGCGGTAGGTTGCGTCATACTCAAGAAATATCACAAATGAGTTAGAAGTGGTGGACATTCCGCGATTCTTGCGGTTAAGGTCACGCCATACCCGAACGGTGCGATATGTCAAGCACGACGGCGGCGCTTCCGTTCAGTCAGCCACGGTACCCGGGCCGGGTGGCTTGGTGGCGGGAAGAACTCCCCATTGCGTTCCGGCCAGTCACTGGACCAGCATAAACAGCACGGTTCAAGGGGGGAACATGCCTTTTTACGGCGCAGACATCAATCAGCTCAAGACACTGTCCAAGGCTCTGGCAAAGGGAGCCGATCTCCTGGCTTCGAAGGCCCGGGAGCTGGATTCGGTCATCGGGCAGGGCGGCCACTGGCAGGGCCAGGATGCCAAGCGGTTTGCCGGGGAATGGCAGTCGAGCCTCCGCCCCTTGCTGGTCAAGACCTCCCTCGGCATTCAGGAGGCATCCACAGCGGTGCTCACCAACGCGGAAGAACAGTCCACGGCGTCGACAGGCAATAGCGGTATCCCCGCCGGAAGCCAAGGCAGTGGCAGCATCTCCACGGCAGCTTCTCCGGCCAACCCAGGAATGCCCACCCCTGAAGAGATCCTTGAGAATTACCAGGTCAGCGACGCCGAGACCACCCGCTGGCCAGGGGACTGGGACCCGCTGCGCCTGGTGGTGGACCAGCGCGAAGTCACCAGGAAGGAGGCCGAACTGCTGAATGGCCTGGGACCCTTGGAGATGAACGCGTTCAAAGGCATCCACGACGACGCGTTCAGCGTTGCGGACGAGCGTTTCCCCAGCGGGGATCGGAACGATGACCAGAACGACGCCTTCCGCCACGCCTACTGGAATGCCCTGATGGTGCAGGAGTTCGGGGCCGCCTGGGCCGAGGACTACGCGACGGCCCATGAGCAACTTCCCGGCAACCCGGCACCCCGTGAGGCCATGGACCTGTACAACAATGAGGTAGGCCGGAACATCGCCATCGCCCACCCGGACGCCGGCGCGGAGGAGCTGACCGACCTTGTGGAGGAAGCCGTCCGCAACGGCGACACGGTGGTTGTTGGACAGGACCTCCTGCCGCACCCTTCCAACGAGGTCCCCATGAACCAGACAGGCGACGCCGGCAACGCACCACCGGCTCCGGGCGAGGATCCCGAGTTCAACGACGAGTCGAGGACCACGTCGTGAGGCTTCTGATGGGACCGGCAGCAGGACTACGACGCCGGTCGCCGGCAACCACCGCCATGGCAGCCCTCGCCGGGCTGCTCTTAGTTGTTTTGACCTGCGCCCTGGGCGCCTGTTCACTGGGAGGTTCCGTCATGCCCGAAGCCAACGAAAAGCTCAACAGCCAGGTCCTTGAGTCCGCCACCAACGGAACCGCCCTCAAGCTGGCAGACGCCACCGACTTTGACTGGGACGAGGCCGGTTTCGTCATGGAGGGCACCCCCGCCAAGGACATCGAAGCCGCGTTCGGCGAACCCCTGACCAAGGAGAACCGCTACACGGCCTCGCCGGCACTGTTCGTCTTCCTGAAGGACGGGAAAGTCACGAAGGCCGTGCGCATCATTCCGGATGCGTTTTTCGGCGAGGATGCGAAAAAGAAGTATGGCCGCGAGGTAATCCTCACGCCCCCGGATGGCGGAAAAGGCTTCTTGAACTGGCGGGAGTAGCTACGCCCGCCAATACCCCAGCGCATCAATCCTGTGCTTGTCCACGCCCAGTACCTTCCGCAGGTGCTTGACGATGGCCCGGGTGCTGGACGCTTCGCAGGCAATCCAGAAGAAGTCGTCGACGGCGGACACAGTATCGGCGGTCAGGGCAAGGACAACTTCCTCAACCAGAGCGTCACCGTCGCGTTTGCGCGGAACCCAGGTGACGACGTCGGACGTTGACGCGCGCACCTCAATCGAGGGGTCGGCGTCGTGCTGGTACTCAAGCCACGCCGTCACGGGAGCGGCAGTCCCCAAGACGGCATTCCGCTCGTCCAGCAGGGAGTTGATGGCGGGAAGGGAAGCAGGGTCGCCCACTACCCAGATGCGGCGCGGCGCGGTGTCCGGAAACGCGAAGGCGCTGCCCTGGACAGTGGCCTCGATCGTGGTCCCGGGCTGCACGGAGCGTGCCCAGTCGGCAGCCAGTCCGTCGTGTATGGCAAAGTCCATGCTGAAGGTTCCCGCCACGGGGTCGGCATTGACCACGGTGTAGGCGCGCTGGTGCCCTTTGCCGGCGTCGTCGAACCACAGGCGGATCCACAGCGTGGGGTGCAGGCCAACGCTGGACAGAAGTCCTCCGTCGCGGACGTGGATGCGCAGGAAATCCGGCGTGATCTCCTGCCGCCCGGTGACATGGAGCGTGAAGTCCTTGGCGCCCATTACCTTCAGGACGACGCCTTCCCAACTGCGTTTCAAGCAATACTCCTTCACGAAGGGCGTCGATTTTGCGAACCGGACCAACCCCACCTATCTTGAACTTAAGTAAGCCTAACCTAAGCTCGAAAGCAGCCTGTGATTATGACGCCTGCCCCGACGCACCACGCCGCCCCGGCAGGCGGTCCGGGCATCTACCGCGACTCCTGGGGAATCCCGCACCTTTGGGCCGGGTCCGCCGACGAGCTGGCCTACCTGCAGGGCGCGAACGCGGCAACCGACCGCTCCTGGCAGATCGAGCTGGAACGGTGGCGCTCGGAAGGGCGCACCGCGGAGGTCCTCGGCCCTGACGCAGTGGCGTGGGACCGCTTCGCGCGGCAAGCCAGGCTCGATGACACAGCCAGGCGCTGTTTTGACCGCCTCGATCCGGACACCCGGCGGTGGTGCACGCAGTACGTGGCCGGGATCAACCAGGCGCTGGCCGACGATGTGCGCTCCACTCCCGAATTCGACCAGGCCGGGTGCACACCCGAACCATGGAATCCCTGGACGCCCCTGGGGGTCTTCCTGGTCCACCACATTCTGTTTTCAACGTTTCCCAACAAGTTGTTCCGTGCCCATGCGGCCCGCACGCTCGGACCGGACGCAGTGGACCTCTTCAGTATCGAGGCGCCTGTCTGGTCCGGCAGCAACGCCTGGGCAGCGCATGGTTCCACCACGTCCAGCGGCCTCCCGCTGATCGCCGGCGACCCGCACCGGCTCATGGAACTGCCCGGCGTCTACCAGCAGATCCGCTTGGCATGCCCCGAGTTCGACGCCCTGGGCTTCGCATTTCCCGGCGTTCCCGGACTGCCCCACTTCGCCCACACCGGGCACACAGCCTGGGCCATCACCAATGCCATGGCCGACTACCAGGACCTGTTCGAGGAGCAGCTCCGCCGGGTTCCTTCCCGCAAAACCGGTGGCGCCCGCGTCCTGGCGCGCAGCCCGGAAGGGTGGGAAACCGCCGTCGTCACCACGGAAAGCATCCACGTGCGCGGCGGCAGTGTTGAGACGGTGGAGGTGATCGAAACTTCCCGGGGCCCGGTCATTTCGGAAACGCCCGACGGCGGCGCGCTGGCGTTGAGGTTTCCCGCCCGGGTTGAGGGGCGGTTGGGTTTCGAGGCCCTCCTGCCGCTCCTGCGGAGCCGGACCGTCGCTGACGTCGAAGCCGCATTCGATGCCTGGGTGGAGCCCGTCAACAGCGTGGTCACCGCCGACGCAGCCGGGGACGTTCGGCATTTTGTTGCCGGCCTCGTTCCACAGCGCCACCCGGACAACCGCCGCTTCCCGGTCCCGGGGCTCTCGGCGCGGCATGCGTGGGACCGCCAGTACGTTCCCCTACCGCGCACGGAAGTGAAGAAGTTCGTTGTTTCCGCCAACGACCGGGCTGCAGGCGGAGGTGACCCCGTGGCCATGGAATTCGCTCCAGCCCACCGGGCGCGGCGAATCACGGAGCTGCTGGAGGCCGCTGGCCCGCTGTCCGTTGAAGACATGCAGGCCATCCACACGGATACGTTGTTGGGCCCCTGGCCGCTTTTCCGCAGCCTGCTGGAGGATCTGCCCATGGCAGGGCTTTCCCCCGATGTCCATGCCCTTCGCCTCCACCTTCTGGAGTGGGACGGCCGCATGGACAGCGGGAGCCGGCAGGCAGCAGCGTTCGCGTCCTGGCGCGGTGCGCTGGTCCAGCGGATCGTGAGGCATCCTGCACTGGCCCGGCTTCACGAGGCCACCGGGTTCCCTGCGCTGTTCGGTCCCTGGCTCTCAGTGGGCTCCCGCGTAGGCTTCGCCTTGGAGACTCTCCTGGTCCGGGGAGGAGAGCTCGGAATAGCCGTACCCCTCGAAGCGGCCGCCGCGTTGGAAGAGGCCGGCACCACCACGGAGGGCTCCGCTGTGTGGGGCGACCGCCACCGGATCCTCCCCGTCCATGTGCTCCCGGGCTCCTTGGCCGGTTCGGCGCCGGATTCACCGCTCAGCGGGGATACAGGGTGCGTCCTCTGCACGGAAAGCCTGCCGGGCGTGGAAGACCGCAGCTTCCGTGGGCCCGTGGCCCGCTACGTCTGGGATCTCCAGGACCGGGACAACAGCCGCTGGATCGTTCCGTTCGGAGCTTCCGGTTCTCCGGCTGACCCGCACTTCGCAGACCAGCTGCCCCTGTGGACTGTTGGGGAACTCGTCCCCGCGGCAACGTCCTGGGACCAACTGGCCAAAGACCCCCGCTAAGACTCTCCCCATCCGCCACCAAGCCCCCGAGGAAAACATGACCGCTGCCCAGGACTTTGCCACTCGAACCACCGTTTACGCCGAAGAACTCGACGGCTGGGGAGCCCTGCGGATTGTTCCGTTGGTTCCCGCCGAAGACATCGACCTCATCCATGAATGGGTCGGCCAGCCGAGGGCCAGGTTCTGGGGCATGCTGGAGAAAAGCCGGGAGGAAGTCCTGGAGATCTATGAGTTCCTGGACTCACTGGACACGCACCACGCCTTCCTGGTGGAGCTGGACGGCCAGCCCCTGGCGTTGTTCCAAACCTATGAGCCCCTGCACGATCCCGTGAGCGAGGCCTACCCGGCACGGGAAGAAGACATCGGCATGCACCTGCTGCTGGCCCCGGCCACCCGGCCGATCCCCCACTTCACGCCGCGCCTGGCCACCTCGCTCATCAAGTACATGTTCTCGCTGCCGGGCAAAGACCGGATCGTGGTGGAGCCTGACGCCCGGAACGCCAAGGCCCTGCGACGGCTTGAAGCCACCTGCTTTGAACTGGGCCCGATCGTTCAACTGGAGGAGAAGCAAGCACAGTTGGGGTTCCTTACACGGGCCGGGTTCGAGGAAATCCAGGCCCAGGAAGTTCCGGCCAGCTAAGCCCGCGTGGCGCCTCCTCTAGCGCCAGACAAAGCTCCAGGTGCCTGCTCCTACGGCTGCCACCACCGCGGTTCCGGCAATGAGGACGCCGCCCAGGAGAACCCAGGCGTCCAGCAGGGAATAGGTGGACTCACGCGCCCATGTGCGCCGGCCGCCACCAAAACCGCGGGCTTCCATGGTCACTGCCAGCCGGGAAGCCCGCCGGACAGCCTGGACCAACAGGCCGAAGCTCTGTCCCAAGGTCGCCTTCAGCCGTTGCAGGGGGCTGCCCTGCGAACCCACACCACGGGCGCGCCTGGCCATGCCTATTGTCTGCCATTCCTCGGCCAGCAAGCCCACCAAGCGCATCGCGGCCAGGGAGCCCAGCACAAACCGGTGCGGGAGCCTGGCCTTCTGCGCCAAAGCATCGGCGAGGTCGGTCGGGTCCGTGCAGGTCATCAGCAGGATCGCCGGAAGTGCGATGGCCAGCCCGCGAAGCATGAACCCGAGTCCCAGCTCCAGCGAGCCTTCGCTGATGGACCAGAGCCCGACGTCGAGCAATACAGCGCCGCTGTCAGCGGCGACGATCGCTGTGCTCCAGCCGCCAACGGCCGCGGCGATAATCAGCGGCCAGGCCCTTGACCAGAGAAGCCCGAGCGTGAGCCCGGCAAGGGGGAATAGCGCAAGCTCGGCAACCAGGGCCACGGACGCGGAGACCCAGTCGATGGACAGCGCCAGGACCAGCGAAATCAGGAAAACGGCGACGAACTTCGCCAAGGGGTTGGCCCGCGTTAATAAGGCATGGTTGCCGCTCAGGCTCAAGGTGTCCCTCATGCCGCACCCGCTTCCATTTTCCGGGACCGCTCCGCCGGGGCCAACCTGAGTTCCGCGCCGCCCAGCACGGCACTGAACTCCTCGTCGTGCGTCACCGAGACCACGGCGGTGCCTTGGTCCAGCAGTTCCGACAGGAACGACGCCAGTTCGGCCCACGTGTTCGCGTCCTGGCCGAAGGTCGGCTCGTCCAGGACCAGTACCTTGGGGTGTGCGGCGAGCACGGTCGCTACGGACAGCCGGCGCTTCTCGCCGCCGGACAGGGTGTAGGGATTCGCGTCCACCAAGTGCGTCAGCCGGAGCCGCTCCAGCAGTTCGTCGACCCGCTCCTCGCCACGGCCCACATGCCTGGGACCGAACATCAGCTCATCCAGCACCTTGCCGGTGACGAACTGGTGCTCCGGTTCCTGGAACACCGTGCCGATCCGGGAAATCAGTTGGTCCGCTTTCCACCGGAAGGGATCTATCCCGGCGCCTTCGGAAAGCTCGACGGCGGCAGAGACCTTCCCTGCCACCGGCGCCAAAAGTCCTGCCAGCGTCAAGGCGAACGTGGACTTTCCGGTGCCGTTGGGTCCGGTGATGGTGAGCGCCTGCCCTGCCCGGACCTGGGCACTGATGCCGTGCTGCACCGGCTGCGGCGGGATGGACCTGAAACCCTTCCTGCGTGGCTTGGCGCGGGAAACTGCCAGGTCCTGGGCCGCCACCAGCAGTTGCGCGGATTGGTTGCCGCGTTCCCTGCGGCGGGTTTCGGGAACGTACCCGGGCACCCACACGCCGGCGGCCTTGAGCAGGCTGTGCGCTTCAGCCAGAACCTGGTCCGGCGGCCCATCCAGGAGCACCCCACCGCCCGCCGAACCGGGCTGCAGGACCACGATCCTGTCCACCAGGTCCTTCCAGACGGACACCCTGTGTTCCACCACAACCAAGGTGGCGCCTGTCTTGTCCAGGCATCGGCGCACGGCATCACGGACTTCCAGCACACCGGCAGGGTCCAGGTTGGCCGTCGGTTCGTCCAACAGGATCAATCCCGGTCTCATCGCCAAAATACCCGCCAGCGCAAGCCGCTGCTTTTGGCCGCCGGAGAGTGCCGCCGTCGGGTGGTCCAACGCCAAACCGCCGCCATCAGCGGTACGCAACCCCACGTCGTCGAGCGCTTCATGAACCCGGGTCCAGATCCGGTCACGGGGCACGGCAAGGTTTTCGGCTCCGAAGGCGACGTCGTCGCCAATCCGGGACAAGACCACCTGCGTTTCGGGATCCTGCTGCATCAATCCGGCGCGGCCGCGTTGTTCCCGCGGCGAAGCACCGTCCAACAGGAGTGAACCGGTCTCGTCCGAATCATCCTCTTCCTCGCCCAGGACCCCGGCCAGCGCGTGCAGCAAGGTCGACTTGCCCGCACCGGAGGGACCCAACAGCAACACTCGCTCGCCCGGATCGATGCGGAGGTCAAGGCCCTGGATGGCAGGTGTGGTCCGGCCGGCGTGCCGCCAACCCCAGCCCTCGGCGGAGATGGCGGCAGGCCTGCCGGTGTTGGTCTGTGCCATCAGTTGAAGACGGGCTCCGAGGCGGCCTTGCGCGATGCGAAGGCGCTCAACACGCCGGTTTTGGCCAGGCCCCGGGTGGCGACCCAGGAGAGGGCACCGGCAATGATGGCGCCGGACAACGTGCAGAACGCGATGTAGGCCAGCTTGTCCACGGCCTCGTAGGCGATGTTCCAGCCCCACGGCATGAAGGAGTCGTTGAGGCCGCAGAAGAGGCCCGCACCGGCACCGGCCAGCAGCGCCGTGGGGAGGTTGAACTTCTTGTAGCGGAACGCAGCGAACACCAGCTCGGCACCCAGGCCCTGCAGGACGCCGGAAATCAAAACGGTGGTGCCGTACTGGGAACCCATGATCAGCTCACCCGTCGCGGCCACAGCCTCGCAGAACAGCGCGGCACCGGGTTTGCGGATGATCAGCATGCCCAGAACTGCGGGGATCATCCAGCCGCCGGCAATCAGGCCGGTCAAGGGCGGGTAGGCCGCGTTCATGGGAATGGATACGATCGCGGCGCCCTGGGACCATGCCCAGAAGATCACGCCGCCGGCGATGGCGATCAAAGCTGCCACCACGATGTCTACTACACGCCAGTTGTAACTGGTCTTCTTCACGCTTGCCGTGGTCATTTCTTTGCCTCCTGAGGTTACAGGAGGGGAAAGTGCTCCCCGGATTCCCGGCAGGCATGCGCCACCGGTGTTCCGGACACTCTGAGAAGCTCGACTCCCTTGCGCCGGTACTAACCGGATCAGGTTCGAGGGTCTGCGGCTGTCCGCACTCTCAGCGCCCTCGCGTCACCTGCATCCCTGCAGGGTTCGACGGCGGCGCTCCCCTGTCGTTATCAATCTGCCCTGATGGGCGAGGTCCAGTTTACACCCGGGTCCGTGCGTTGGCCCTCGCTGGCAGTCATAAAGGGTTGCGGTTTCTCCCGGCCCGTTTGCCGGCTTCCTCTCTCATGCACACCTGAGAGAATGACTTCATGACGGATCATCCCGGCTTAGGCCAGCCTGCACCCGAACCACGGCTCGCTGCCAGCGTGATCCTGCTCAGGGACGCCGCCGACGGGCTCGAGGTCTTCGTCCAGCACCGGGTGTCCACCATGGACTTCGCCGCGGGCATGGTGGTCTTTCCCGGAGGCCGCGTGGATGCCGCGGACAGTGAAGGGTGGGACTACCCGCAGGAGTTGCTGGCAGGGCACGCCGATGCGTGGTCGGAAGCATCCATCGCCGCCAACCCGGACCAAGCCATCCGGGAAGCGGGCACCGTGCTGACTGCCGCCCTCCGCGAGGTGCAGGAGGAAGCCGGACTCACGCTTGAGCCTGCAGATCTGCGTCCGTGGGCCAACTGGGTGACCCCGGTGGACATGCCCAAGCGCTTTGACACCTACTTCTACGTCGCCAAGGCCCGTGACGGGGCAGCGCCCCAACACCAAACAACGGAAGCCTGGCAGTCGCTCTGGATGCCCGTGGCCGGCGTCCTCTCCGCTGAAGCCGAAGGCACGCTCCACCTCATGCCACCCACCTACTACCTGCTCAAGGAACTTGCGAGCCTGGGCACCGTGGATGCTGTGTGGGGCGCCCGGCACCCCGTAGTTCCCGTCCTGGCACCCCGGGGTTCCATGGCGGCCTTCCTGAAAGACAGGGAAAACCGCCGATAAAGGCTCCCATTGCGCCCGCGAATGGTGCCTGGTGCACGCTGTAGGTGAGGTTAGGCTTGGGACATGAACTTCTTCTTCAAGCTGCTGGGGACCGGAGTGAGCCTCGGAGCAGGATTCGTCGGCACCAAACTGGTCAACCTGGCTTGGGAGAAGGCCAGCGGCAACAAGCCGCCCGCAGGTCATGACGACCTCGAAACCAGCCTGCGCTCAGCACTGACATTCGCGCTGGTTTCGGCCTTCGTGAGCACCCTCATCCAGGTCCTAACCAGCCGCGGCACGCAGCGCGCGATCGCCCGCTTCGCCAAGACGCACGACATCGTCTGACCCGCTGCCCGGGGACAAGCCAAGGCACCCCACCACCGGCGGCGCACCCTTGGGCGACCCATTTCCAAGGTGCCCTGACCGCCGGACTCAGCGGCCGGCGTCGTGCGTTCCGTCCCCCGGATGTTCACCGGCAGCCCGCTGGACCACGGCCTCAAGTTCGTCCTTGGTGAGGAGCTCGCGGTGGCCGTGCTTGGTCCGGTAAGCGGAACGGCCCACCATGTGCGCGGACACGGGCGCGGTCAGCAACTGGAATATCCAGGCCACCAGCAGGACCGGCCACACCCACCACGTCCGCATCTGCAGGCCGATGGAGGCCAGCATCAGGAAGAGGCCCAGAACCTGCGGCTTGGTCGCGGCGTGCATGCGGCTCATGAGGTCCGGGAACCGCAGCAGGCCGATCGCCGCGCCCAAGGACATGAGGGCGCCGACCACCAGGAAAACGGCCGTCAGAACATCGATCACGGCGTCTACGCCCGTAGCGTCAGGAGTCATTGCTCTGTTCCCGCCTTTCGGCCACGAACCTGGCCACCGTCACGGAACCGATAAAGCCGATCACGGCCAGGGCCACCAGCAGCATCAGGTTGTTGAGGTGCCGGTTGATGGCCATGTCGATTGCCAGGGCCGCGCCCACGATGGCCAGCAGCACGTCGGATGCCAGCACACGGTCCAGCAGGGAAGGCCCGATCGCAATGCGGATGATGGCACCGGCCCCTGCCAGGCTAAGGATCACGGCAGTGACCACCAGGACAAGTTCCTTCACAGCGCCGCACCTTCCATGCCCGGACGCGTTTCGCTTCGGAGCGCCTCTACTTCTTCGCGTGTGCCCATGATCCTGATCAATCCGGCCTCGATGTTCTGTACCTCCCGGCGGATTTTGTCGATGTCAGCCTGGTTGTAGATGTTCAGCGCGTGCAGGTACAGCGTGGACGTCGACCGGTCCACCTCCACCACCAGCGACCCGGGAATCAGGGAAATGACGTGGCCGGTGGCCGTCACCATAAGGTCCGAATGGCTCCGCAACGGAACCTCGACGACGGCGCTGCGCACCTTGGGTCCCTTCACCACGGCCAGGTACAGCACCAGGAAGCTCGCCGCCACCACTTTGCCGAGGAACAACAGGGCAAAGGGAACGGCCCGCAGCACATTGAACCGGCCGCTGAGTTCCACCGGCGGCAGGTAGAACAGCTTGGCCACCACAATGGCGATCAGTGCGCCGAACAGCAGGTTGCCCGGGCTAAAGTCCTGCCACAAGGCACCCCACACGATGACCAGCCAGATGAGCAGCGGGAGTTCGGTGCGGAAGGAGATCGGCTTGCGGCTCATTTGGCACCGCCCTGGGCCAGCGGCGGAACTGGGGCGGCATCTCCCAGGACTGAATGGATGTACGCCGAACGGTCAAGCATGATTTCCGCGGAGCCTCCTGCCAGTTGGAAGAGCGGGCCGGCAAAGACGGTCAGGGCAACCCCGAACACCACCAGGCCGGCTGTGGAACCCACCATGGTCCGCGGGAGGACGCCCACGTTGCCGGGTGTCTGCAGGACGGGATCGGGGAAGTCCGCGTCTTCGGGTTTCCGCCAGAACGCCCTGTTCCACACCCTGGCTATGGCCAGCAGGGTCAGGAGGCTGGTGACCACGCCGCCCACCACCAGGACGATCGCCAACGGCGTCCCCAGCTCGACCCCGGCCTGCAGCAGGCCCAGCTTCCCGAGGAATCCGGAGAACGGCGGAATGCCGGCGAGGTTCATGGCTGGGACAAAGAACAGCAGGGCCAGGAGCGGGGACAGCTTGGCGAGCCCACCCAGCCGGTCGATGGAGGACGACCCACCGCGCCGTTCGATGAGCCCTGTGACCAGGAACAGGCTTGTTTGCACGGTGATGTGGTGCGCAACGTAGAAGACCGCGGCGCCAAGTCCTGTCACGGAGGACATGGCCAGCCCGAACACCATGTACCCGATGTGGCTGACCAGGGTGAAGGAGAGCAGACGCTTGATGTCGCTCTGCGCCAGGGCACCAAGGATCCCCACCACCATGGTCAGCAACGCAACCACCATCAGCGGGACGTTGAGCGTATCGCCGGGAAACAGGAGTGTCTCTGTCCGGACCATGGCGTAGACACCCACTTTGGTCAACAGACCGGCGAACACGGCAGTGACCGGGGCGGGGGCTGTCGGGTAGGAGTCAGGGAGCCAGAACGACAACGGGAAGACGGCCGCTTTGATCCCGAAGGCCACCAGGAGCATCACGTGCAGCAGGTTCTGGGTGCCTTGATCCAGTTCCGCCAGCTTGATGGCGAGGTCGGCCATGGTGATGGTGCCGGTGGCTCCGTAGATCATGGCAATGGCGATGAGGAACAGCACCGACGACACCACCGAGACCACCACGTAGGTGACACCGGCCCGGATGCGCGGCCCCGTCCCACCCAGCGTCATCAGCACATAGCTGGCGGTCAGGAGGATTTCAAAGCCCACGTAGAGGTTGAAGAGGTCGCCGGTGAGGAAGGCGTTGGAGACGCCGGCCACCAGGATCAGGTAGGTCGGGTGGAAGATCGAGACGGGAGCTTCCTGGTCTCCGTCGGCCATGCCCTGGCCCGTGGCGTAGATGAGGACAGCAAGGCTCACCACCGTGGAAACCACGAGCATCAGCGAGGAGAACTGGTCCACCACCAGCACCACGCCCCAGGGTGGAAGCCAGCCACCCAGCGTGACCGACGTCGTTCCGCCGTCCCACACGGAGAAGAGGAGCAGGCACTCGAGGAGCAACGTGGCGCTGAGGATGCCGATGCTGACCATGCGCTGCGCCGCCGTGTGACGGATCAGCACGAAGGCAAGGGCGGCGCCCAGGATCGGCAGGAGGACAGCGAGCGGGGACAGGTTGGCGAGGTTCACGCACTGCCTCCTTCCTGGTTCTTCACCGTGTTGGGGGTTTCGGTCGCCTCGGCCGGGGAAAGGTCTTCCGTAGACGAGGGGGTTACTGCGAACTCGGACGTTTCCAGCGGAACGATCGCGTCGTCCTCGGCATCGAAGCTCGGCGTATTGGCCACGCGGCGGTCTTCGATATCGTCCTGGATGTCGTCCTGGCGGGCCAGGGCCCACGTGCGGTAGATGATGCCGAGCATGAAGGCCGTGACTGCAAACGAGATCACGATCGAGGTGAGGATCAAGGCCTGCGGCAAAGGATCGTTATAGCTGCCGGGATCGGTGTCCTTGTTGAACAGGGGGGCCAGTCCGGCGTATCCACCGGTGCAGAGAATCAGCAGGTTGGTCGCGTTTGCCAGCAGCATCAGGCCCAGCAGCACCCGGGTGAGGCTCCGTTCCAGGATCAGGTAGATGCCGCAGGCGTACAGGACGCCCATGACAACCAGCAGGGTCAGGTTGATGGTCATGAGTTGCCCTTCCCTGAAACGGCCTGCTCGGCGGCGTCGGCTTCCGCGAGCGGTACGCGCTTGCCTTCGAAGTGTTCATCGATCTCGGCGCCCAGGCTGCGGAGTACATCCAGGGCCAGACCGACCACCACGATGTACACGCCGATATCGAAGATGGTGGAGGTGACGAACTTGACGTCCCCGAACACCGGCAACCAGAACTCGATAATGGCGCTCTGGAACACCTGCCCACCCAGGAGGAGCGGCACGAAACCGGAGGCGGCAGCCGTCGCAAGTCCCGTTCCCAGCAGTGTTCCGGCGCTGACTGTCGCTGCTTCACTGAGCTCGAACCGGCCACCGGCAAGGTATCGGATGGTCAGGGCCAGGCCGGCCGTCAGGCCGCCGGCGAATCCGCCGCCGGGGAGGTTGTGTCCAGCCAGGAGCAGGTAGATGGAGAACACGATCATCGAGTGGAAGATCAGCCGGGTGACCACCTCGAAGATGATGGACCTGCGCTCCGGTGCCAGCGTGCGGCCGGCAACCAGCCAGGCGTCACGCGCTACATCGCTGAACTTGCGCGCCACGGCCAGCGTGACGCCGTCGCGGGAGTCACGGTCGACGCCGGTGCGGCGCCCCACGCTGCCCTCCGGCACCGAGGCTGCGGTTCTGATGCGGTCTCCCCGGCTCCGCACGAAGATCAGGCTGGCCACACCGGTGGCGGCCACGGCCAGCACGGAGATCTCACCGAAGGTGTCCCAGGCGCGGATGTCCACCAGGGTCACGTTGACGACGTTCAGGCCACCTCCGCCTTCATAGGCCAGCCGCGGGAATTCAAGCGACACCGGAGTAGCAACACGCGCACCCATGGCAAAGATGGCCACGAAGATCATGGTGATGCCAAAAGCTGCCCCGATGATCACACGGATCACCCGGAGCCGTCCTCCGGTCCGGTCCCTGAGCTCGGCGGGAAGGCTTCGCATGGCCAGGACGAACGCCACCAGCACGATTGTTTCCACCAGCATCTGGGTCAGGGCGAGGTCCGGCGCACCCTGCAGCGCGAACATCAGCGCGATGCCGTACCCCGTGACGGACACCATGAGCACAGCAAGGAACCGTTTGTTGGCCCGCACCGCAGCCAAGGCCCCGGCAATGATGCCCACGCCGGCGATCATCTGCAGCGGGGAGTTGGGGTCAATCCAGTACATGCCCTCCGGCAGCGGCCTGTTGGCCAGCAACAGTGCGGCCAGAGGCACCGCGAAGGCAACCGACAGGATCACCGTCAGGTAGAAGTACAGCGAACCACGCTGGGTACGGCCGGTGACCCAGACCGCGATGTCATCCAAGGCGCCGATGGTGTGCTGGTACGCCCGGTCCCCATCAACCCAGTCGGGCACCAGGCCCTGTGCCCGGGCCACCACATTGCGTCCGTAGAACATCGCCGCTCCGGCTACGAACGTGATGGCCGTCAGCCCCAGCGCGGGGGTGAGGCCGTGCCACAAAGCCAGGTGGCCGGCGTCGGCGGTTTCACCGGGGGCGGCAAACAGGGCGGCATAAGGCTGGATCCACGTGTCCACCGGTACCGGCCACAGGCCATAGACAACCGTCAGGAAACTCAGGATCGCCGGCGCCGCCAGGAACGAAGGCTTGATCGCCTTGAACGGCGTGGGTTCCACGCCCGGCTTGGTGGCGAACGCACCCCACATGAAGCGTGCGCTGTATGCGAAGGTCAGGATGGACCCGGCCACCAGGCCGGCCAGGATCCAGATTCCCCAGGCAGGAGCATCGTGTCCCGTGCCGTAGTGGACGAAGGCCTCGAACACCGATTCCTTGGCCACGAATCCGGCCAGCGGCGGAACGCCTGCCATGGAGGCCGCGGCAACTGCGGCCACGATTCCGAGGGCGCGGGAGGACCTGAAGACGCCGGACAGTTTGCGGATGTCACGGGTCCCCGACTGGTGGTCGATGATGCCCACCACCAGGAACAACGCGGCCTTGAACAGGCCGTGGGCCAGCAGAAGGGCCAGGCCTGCCAGGGCGGCGTCCGGGCGGCCAAGCCCCACCACCATGGTGAGGAAGCCGAGTTGGCTCACCGTGCCGTACGCGAGGATCAGTTTGATGTCCGTTTGGCGGAGGGCCCGGTAACCGCCCACCAGCATGGTGGCAAGGCCCAGTCCCAGCGTCAGCGGCAACCAGAACTCCGACGCGGCAAATCCCGGGGCCAGCCTGGCAACGATATAGATACCGGCCTTGACCATGGCAGCGGCGTGCAGATAGGCACTCACCGGCGTCGGCGCGGCCATGGCGCCGGGCAACCAGAAGTGGAAGGGGACCAGCGCCGATTTGGTCACGGCACCTACCAGGACCAGTACGACGGCGGCACTCACCGCGCCCTGCATGGGACCGGTCATCAGGGACCCTGCTTGTTCGAGGACGCCGGAGATGCGGTACGTGCCGGCTGCCTGCCCGAGGATGATCAATCCCACCAGCATCGCAAGGCCGCCTGCAGTGGTGACCATGAGTGCCTGGAGGGCCGAGCGGCGGGCTGCCAGGCGGGTCCGGGCATACCCGATCAGCAGGTAGGAAAGGATGGTGGTGAGCTCCCAGAAGATGAAGAGCATCAACAAATCATCTGAGGTCACAAGACCGAACATCGCGCCGGCGAAAGCCAGTAACTGCGCGCCGAAGCCACCCAGCCCCGGGTCCTTGGTCTTGAAATACCGGGCGCAGTACACCAACACCAGGGAACCGACGCCCAGGACCAACAGGGACATGACCCACGCCAGGACATCCATCCTGAAGGCAAACTCAAGCTTGAGGTCCGGGATCCACGGGAGGACTTCCTCCAGGGTTCCACCCGTGCGCCCCTCTGCGGGGTAGACCGCGCCGTACTGGAAAAGCAGCCACACAAAGGCACCGGCAGGCACAGCTGCCAGGACGTGGAAGGCGTTCCGACCAAGTTTCTTAAAGATGAAGGGCGCCACAGTTGCCGCTGCAAAGATGATGGCAAGGACTGTGATCACTTTTTCTCCGCAAAGTCAGGAACGAGTTGTCAAAGTTGGAGCAGGCGGTCATACGTTGGGTTCGGAAGATCCAGTTTATCAAGGTGAACAGCCACTTTTTTGCACGATGACGTCCGGAGGAGTATCTTGCCCCCTTTATCCACATAGCGGTCTGTCGGGTGCAGGCACCCGGTCGAGTCCCGATAGCATGCACCTTATGAACCCGGCCGCGCTCCCCCATGCTTCCCAGCCGGCCTCCGAGCTCGCCTCGGGGCCCGCCGCCTCCAAGAAGGGCCAGATCCTCGCGTGGGCTTCCTGGGACTGGGGCTCGGCTGCCTTCAACGCCATCATGACCACCTTCGTGTTCACGGTGTACCTGACCTCCAACGCCTTCGGTGGGGAGGACACGGCATCCGCTGCCTTGGGAACTGCCCTGGCCATCGCCGGCCTTGCCATCGCTGTCCTGGCGCCCGTCACCGGTCAGCGCTCCGACGCCGGGGGACGCCGCAAGTTGTGGCTGGGAGTGAACACAGCGGCCACCGCAGTCCTGACCGCCCTGTGTTTCTTCGTCTTTCCCCGGCCCGAGTTCCTCCTGCTGGGCGTCTGCCTGATTGCGCTGGGGAACATTTTCTTTGAGTTTGCCGGCGTCAACTACAACGCCATGCTTGCCCAGATCTCCACGCCCAGGAACATCGGCAAGGTCAGCGGCTTCGGGTGGGGCATGGGCTACCTGGGCGGGATCGTGGCACTGCTCCTGGTGCTGCAGCTCTTCGTGCAACCGTCGTTCCAGTGGTTCGGTGCCTCCACCGAAGACTCCCTCAACATCCGGCTCGTGGCGGTCTTCTCGGCGCTGTGGTTCTTTGTGTTCGCGCTCCCCGTATTGTTCGCCGTGCCCGAGGTTCCTGCAAAGAGGGACACAGCTTCCCTGGGGTTCCTTGCCTCCTACAAGCTCCTCTTCCGGCGCATCGCAGCCATTTACAAGACGAGCCCGCACACTATCTATTTCCTCCTGTCCAGCGCCATCTTCCGCGACGGATTGGCTGCGGTCTTCACTTTCGGTGGTGTCATCGCAGCCGGAACGTTTGGGTTCGAGCTCAAAGACGTCATCTTCTTCGCGATCTTCGGAAACGTCGTAGCGGCTGTCGGTGCCATCATCGGCGGCTTCCTGGACGACAGGATCGGACCGAAGGCCGTGATCATGCTGTCGTTGGTCGGCCTGCTCATCGCGGGCACCTTCATCCTGGTCCTCGGCAACGGCACGTACGTTTTCTTCGGCAACGAGTGGCCGGGCGCCAACACTTTTTGGATCTTCGGCCTGCTGCTGTGCCTGTTCGTCGGGCCTGCACAGTCGTCCTCCCGCGCCTACCTGGCCAGGCTTGCACCTGAAGGCGAATCCGGGGAGCTCTTCGGCCTATACGCCACCACGGGACGCGCCGTCAGCTTCCTGGCACCGACGCTCTTCACGGTGTGCATCACCATCGCGGCCCCCTTGGTTGACGAAGGCGAAGCCCAACGCTGGGGCATCCTGGGCATCATGGTGGTGCTGCTCGCGGGTCTGTTGGTGCTGCTGCCCGTCAAGCCGCCCAGCAGGACGCGCATTGCCGTCGTACCGCAGAACTGACCGGCAAGATACAGGGCCTGCCGCCCACGGACAGCGACATCGGCGGCAAGCCGCGGCACTCACGCTGCAGCCCAACGCGAACGCCGTACCAGCGTGCATTCAAGAGAGTTAAGGTGGAGTCATGAACGTGGATGAGACTGAACTTCCGGGCCTCGGGGTCCGCAAGGATTTCGTCACGGCCTCGGGCCGCCGGATCGGTGTCGTGGAACTTCGGGAAGGTGAAACCGAGCTCTTCGTGTCCACCTGGGACGACCCCGATACCTGCCAGGCGTCCATTCCCCTGACGGCCGATGAAGCCGCCACGCTGGGCAACCTCCTGGGCGGCCAACACATTGCCATGCGGCTCGCGGAGGCACACCGCGAGGTGCCGGGCATCGTCACGCGCCAGTTCTCCATCGCCCCGGATTCCCCCTTCATCAACCAGCCCATGGGCAAGGCACAAATACGTACCCGCAGCGGCGTCTCCATTGTGGCGATCATGCGCGAAGGCGAGGTCGTTCCGTCGCCGGCACCGGACATCGTTCTTCACGCCGGGGACCTGCTGGTGGCAGTTGGCACGCAGGAGGGCCTCGACTCTGCCGCTGACATTCTCCGTAACGGCTGAACCCCGTTATGGATCCACTCGCCCTAGCCCTCGTTGAACTGGGGGCCGTCGTCTTTTGCCTCGGTCTCCTTGCTCGGCTTGCGGGCAGGATCGGCATGTCCCCCATTCCGCTGTACCTCGTGGGAGGGCTCGCGTTCGGAGCGGGCGGATTCGTCAAGCTGGACGGAATGCACGAGTTCGCCCACTTGTCGGGTGAAATCGGGGTCATCCTGCTGTTGTTGATGCTCGGCCTTGAATATACGGCGGCGGAGCTTGTCACCGGGCTGAAGCGCTCGTGGCGGGCGGGCGTGATGGATTTCGTGTTGAACTTCATCCCCGGCGCTGCCATTGCGGTGCTGCTGGGGTGGGGCGTGGTGGGCGCCATAGTGATGGGCGGCGTTACCTACATTTCGTCATCGGGGATTGCCGCGAAGGTGATCACCGACCTGGGGCGGATCGGCAACCGTGAAACTCCCGTGGTGCTTTCCATCCTGGTCTTCGAAGACCTCGCCATGGCCGTCTACCTGCCCATCCTTACCGCGATTCTGGCGGGCGTCGGGTTCCTGGGCGGTTTGCAGACCGTAGGCATTGCCCTGGCGGTTGTCACGGTGGTCCTGCTGATCGCGCTGCGGCACGGCCACCGGGTATCCAAGGCAGTCCACAGCGAGAACTCCGAAGTCTTCCTCCTGAACGTGCTGGGCCTGGCGCTCCTGGTAGCCGGCATCGCTTCGGCCCTGCAGGTGTCGGCGGCTGTGGGGGCATTCATGTTGGGCATCGCCATATCCGGCGCCACAGCCCACAACGCCACCCGGATCCTCGAGCCCCTGAGGGACCTCTTTGCGGCGATTTTCTTCGTGGCCTTCGGGCTGAACACCGATCCGCGGTCCATCCCGCCAGTTCTTGGATGGGCCCTGGCCCTGGCGCTGCTCACCGCGCTGACCAAGATGCTCACCGGCATGTGGGCGGCCAAGCGGGCGGGAATCGCTGTTCCCGGCCGGTTCCGTGCGGGTGCGGCGTTGATTGCCCGCGGCGAATTCTCGATCGTCATCGCCGGGTTGGCGGTGGCTTCGGGAGCAGTACCGGGCCAACTAGCCGCACTGGCAACTGCGTACGTACTCATCATGGCCATCCTCGGCCCGCTGGCAGCCCGCTTCGTGGAGCCGGTGGTCAAGGCCCTGCGCAAGACACCGGGGTCGCCGCCACGGACGCCGGAGCGGACTCCCGCCTAAGGCCTACCCCGGACTCCCGCCGGGGACGCTCGCATTGGGGACGCTCACCCCTTGGGACGCTCCCGTCGGGGACGCTCCCGTTTGGGACGCTCCGCCCGTTGGAGCAGAGCCTCCTGCCGCGCGACCCCGCGCAGAGAAGGCCTTAGATGGCGGTCTTGTGGAAGTTCAGGTGGCTGCGGCTGGCGGTCGGACCGCGCTGGCCCTGGTAGCGGTTGCCGTATTCACCTGATCCGTAGGGGTGCTCGGCTGAGGACGTCAGCCGGAAGAAGCACAACTGGCCGATCTTCATGCCGGGCCACAGCTTGATGGGCAGCGTTGCCACGTTGGACAGCTCAAGGGTGACGTGGCCGGAGAAGCCGGGATCAATGAATCCGGCTGTCGAGTGGGTCAGCAGGCCAAGGCGTCCCAGGGAGGACTTGCCTTCCAGCCGGGCAGCGATATCGTCCGGGAGGCTGACGGTCTCGAAAGTGGAGCCAAGGACGAACTCGCCGGGGTGGAGGATGAAGGGCTCGTCGCCCTCCACTTCGACCAGGCGCGTGAGTTCCGGCTGCTCTTCGGCAGGGTCGATGTGCGCGTATTTGTGGTTGTCGAACAGGCGGAAGAACCTGTCAATCCGGACGTCCACGGATGAAGGCTGAACCATCGCGGGGTCGTACGGGTCAAGGACAATCCGTTGGGAGTCAATTTCGGCACGAATATCGCGGTCAGAGATCAGCACAGCATCAAAAATACCGCATGCATTGTCCCTGCCGTCCCGTGCGACTATAGTTCCCGGACAGGTTAAGCCGCGCCCGGAGTTTGGGGGCAACGAGCATTCGCGGGGTAATTGTGGGGAAATGGGCAGCGCCTGCGGCAGTCGCCGTGGCCGGCGCACTTGCAGTCATGGTGGCGGCGTCCAGCCAGCTGCTGCCGGCTACCGAAGCCATCCCGGGCTCAGGCACCACGCCCTCTGCCGGCACACCTTCCGCTTTAACCGCCCCGGAGGCGGGTACGACGGCGGAGCCCTCACCTTCCGCTGCACCCGTCGCGACCGGTAGCGTCCCGGAGGAATCCGCCACCCCCATTCCTGATCCCGCGGCAGTACCTGGAATGCCGGGCGGGGCACCCACGCGACCGATCGCCGTCGACCCTGTAGTGGAGTCTCCGCCGCCGCTGCCATCCATCGGACCGTCATGGGGTCCAGGCGGGCCCGCACCCGAGGCTCCGTCCGGTCCGGCGCCCTCCGTTCCTGCCGGCCCGTCACCTTCGGCGGCTCCCACGCTGACCGCCGAGCCTACTCCTTCCGCACCGGCAGCGGGCCCGTCTCCTTCCGCGGAGCCCACCCCCTCGCTCACGGCGAGCAACACGCCCTCGGCAAGCCCCACAACCCGGGCCCCGTCCGCGGAGCCCACACGCACGCCCTCACCTTCGGCGAGCCACACCCCGAGTCCCACCCCAACCCCCACGGCGAGCGCCCCACCACAGGGCACATCCACCCCCTCGCCGTCGCTCGCGCCCTCATCAGAAGCGACGCAGACCCCGGCCCCCACGTCCACCCCGTTCCCGGGCAAGACCCCCGGCGCCGAAGCCGACCCCGGCAACGGCGCCTTGGCCCTGCTTCCCGACGACAACACCGCCGCGATCCTGACCGTTTTCAACGCCATCAACAGCTACCGGGCGTCACTGGGCCTTGCCCCGGTCAAGTACCACGCCACCGTGGCCGGCCTGGCGCAGGAGTGGTCCAACAGCATCGCCAGCCGGGAAGTGATCCAGCACCGGCCCAACTTCTGGACCGACCCCCGGGCCCTCAACCCGAACAACGGTGCCGGTGAGGTCATTGCCGTCCGGTGGGACCGGGATGCGGCCCAGCTTGTGGAGTGGTGGAAGAGATCCCCAGGGCATGACGCCCTCCTGCGCGATCCGCGCTTCAACGTGATGGGCATTGGCATCACGTACACGGACGGCAACTGGCAGACCACCCCCAACCGCTACACGCTGTGGGGCGTGGTGAACTTCTTCGGCTACACCACCTTGCCGGCGGGAACCACCACGCGGCCGGGCGGAACGGTCACCCCGCCCACTGATCCGGTGGGAGTATGCCAGCCGGGAGACAAGTACCAGCCACCGACCGTCGACCTGCGTACAGCTTCGATCCGCAGCGCCGCGGACCTGGTGTCCATTGGACCGGACGGAACGGTCTATTCCTACCCGTCCCTGGGCAATGCGAAATACGGGGCAGCCCGCAAGATCGGTGTCGGTTTCACCGGGCTGAAGGATCTCTTCGTCACCGACTGGGACCGCGACGGCGTGTTCGACCTGATTGCCCAACGCACCGATGGTGCCCTGCTGGTGTATCCGGGCAGGCAGTCGGGCGGGTTCGGATCGCCCGGTGTCCTTGGGCATGGCTGGCAGTCATTGAACCTCGCCATCGGCACCTGGTGCGCCAATAACCGCCTGCCCCAGATCGTGGCCATGGACGCGTCCGGAGGCTTGTGGTTCTACAAGAACTCGGGCCTGTCATACATCCGCACCCAGGCGGCGATCGGTACTGGCAACAGATCTGTCAGGCTCAGCATGGTCGATTACAACGCTGACGGATTCCAGGACCTCCTGGCAGTGGAACCGAATGGCTACCTCCGCCTGTACAGGGGTTCGGGATTGGCCACTCCCAAGCAGGAGTCCAGGCCGATCGTGGGCGCAGCGTGGACTGACTACTCGGGCATCCGGGCGCTGCAGGGCGTCAACGGCCCTGACACCACCGGCGTTGCCGGCCTGGGAACCAATGGGGTGCTGGAGTACTGGGACCTGACGTCCGGAAAGCTCACCACGCCGGTGGCGGTGGGCGGCGGATGGTCCGGCTTCAAGCTCGCGCAGTAGACGCGCTGCCCGGCGCGGTGCCGGCACCCAAGCCAGGTTCCGGCGTCGTACTTAAAGCGTCTTACCTAAAGCGTCGTACCCAACACGGGACCGTCACGCCGCCGGGCGTGACTCAATCACCGTCTTGAGTTGTTCCAGCTGCGCGACCTCGGCCTCCATGGTCTTCTGGATCATGCCGCCCATGAGTTTCTGCAGGCCTTTGGGGTGGAGCTCCAGCGCGAACCGCAACCGCGTGGTCTTGCCCTCGGTGCTGAGGTAGTAGCCCCCGGTGGGCCGGGCGGGTCCTGCCACCACGGCAAACCGCACCTCGGCGCCGGGGCGCGATTCGGTGATCTGGAAGTCCGCGGCAATGGGCCGGCCTCCGGGTCCGTTGAGGGTCTGCTGGTACACCGCGCCGTTCTCGCCCTGGACACCGGCCTTCAGGGAGATGCTCCGGACGCCAGAGGGCGTTGTTCATTCCGTCCATCAGGAAGCCATAGACGGTCATGGCATCCCTGTCGATCACCACTTCATGGGCTGCAAATGCCACGGAGACCTCTTTCGGCGTACGTTCACGGTGTCGTAGCCCGGTTCCCCATACACTGCAGCTAACACCTTCAGAATAGACAGCGCCGCTCACGCAGGACACATTGCTGACGAGCCTTGACCGAATGGTTACCTCCCGGCCGGGTGTCGTCATGCGGCTGACACATCCCGCCTGTCCGGGTAGAGTTCTTCCGGGCCGGTATTAATCAAATTGGGGGCGTAATGCGACGTTTGGACCACCGCACTTTTGTTGGAAAAGCGCGACGGCGGGTGGCCGCGTGTGCGGCATTCCTGGCTGTCGCTGTGGCTGGCGGTGTTGTGTCCGCGGCTCCTGCGCTTGCTGCGCCTGCACCGGCCGTCTCCGGTGCTGCGAAGGCTGCCGTACCCACCACGGCGAACCCGCTGCCGAGCGTCGATCCTATTGGGGATCCGTCCAGCTTTTCCGTGCTGGTCAACAAGTCCCGCCCGTTGAACCCCCTCAGCTATGTCCCGCATGACCTCATCAACGCCCGCGGTTCAGGCCAGTACATGCGCGCTGAAGCCGCCGCATGGTTGAACGGGCTGTTCCAGGGCGCGGCCGATGCCGGAACGGGTGGCCTGTCCATCATCAGCGGGTACCGGTCTTATGCCACGCAGCAGCAGGTCTATTGGGGCTATGTGAACCAATACGGCCAAGCCTACGCCGACACCATCTCCGCCAAACCGGGCTACAGCGAGCACCAGACCGGCCTTGCCATGGACATCGGCAACGCGGGCGGCTCCTGTGGCCTCAGCACCTGCTTCGGCGACACCGCCGCAGGCAAGTGGGTGGCGGCAAACGCCCACAAATACGGGTTCATCGTCCGGTATCCCAATGGCTACACAGGGACCACGGGCTACAGCTACGAACCCTGGCACCTGCGCTATGTAGGTGTCGCTCTGGCTACTGACATGCAGCGCCGCGGCTTCCCGACGTTGGAGCACTACTTCGCAGGCAACACCGCCCGCTCCGCGAGCATCAAGTCCGGCGCCGACCTTGTGGCAGCCGATTCTTCCGGCAGGCTGTTGCGCTACCCCGCGACGGCGGCAGGCGGCTACATGGCGCCTGTCCAGATCGGTTCGGGCTGGACCGGATTGAAGCAGGGCTTCGTGGTGGACTGGGACATCGACGGGGTGTACGACATCCTGGCCCAGTGGAACAACGGTGTCCTGGGCGTTTACCGCGGCCTCCCGGGTGGAGGTTTTGCCGGCCAGGTAGTGGTGGGCAACGGCGGCTGGGAGCAGATGACCATCACCGTGGGCAAGTGGTCCCACAGCCATCCCCGCCCCAGTGTGGTGGGGTACTTCCCTGACGGCGTCCTGCGCTACTACCCCAACACGTTTGGTGGGGCGTTGAGCGGGCCGCAGATCATCGGCAAGGGCTGGAACGGCATGGAACTGACCATGGCCGACTGGGAAGGCGATGGCGCCAACGACATCCTTGCCCGAACAGCCTCGGGCGCGCTCATCAACTACCGAGGGGACGGCTGGGCAGGTTTCTTCGGACCGGCGACCACCATCGGTACAGGCTGGCAGTACATCCGGGCCTTGGTTCCCAGCTTTGGGCTGACCGGTGCAGGCACACGCGGAATCACGGCGCGGACCATGGAAGGCAACCTTTACAACTACGGACTGGGCCGGGGTCAATGGACCACGTACGGCCAAGTGGGCTCCGGCTGGAACGGCCTGCAACTGTTCAAGTAGCGCGCCTGTCATCGGCAGCCCTTGATCTGCGCTAAGCTGGGATTCGCTCCGGCGTGCAGTCGGGGCAACGCGGGCGTAGCTCAATGGTAGAGCGCTAGCTTCCCAAGCTCGATACGCGGGTTCGATTCCCGTCGCCCGCTCTCTTCATTTCCATCCCCGCTGACCTGGTTCGTGGCCCTCAAAGCCGCTACGCGCCGGCTTTGAGGGCCACACATCCCGCTAGGCCGAGGCTGCGGATGTCTCCACGATCCTGAGCACCCGGCGGCGGTCACGCAGGTTGACCTTGAGCTGCAGCGAGGAGCGCCGGGCAAGGACCACGGCCACCACGCCTGCTGCGAGTGCCGGAACACCGCCCGATACCAGGATGGCAAGGTGCGGGCCCAGGTGCTCGGCCAGCCATCCCATCATGGGACCGCCGATCGCCTGGCCACCGATCAGCACCACCAGGTAAAGGCTCATGACACGGCCACGGATGCCCATGTTGGAGCTGGTCTGCACCATCTGGTTGGCCGCAGTAAGGAACATCAGGCACCAGAACCCGGCCAGGACCATCGCTGCGCTGAACCAGACCATGGAGGGCATGGCAGCGGACAGGCAGAGCATCAGACCGTACAGCCCGGCAGAGGCCACCACGGAGCGCAACCGCAGTTGCCGGCGCCGTGTGGAGGCAACCGCTCCCGTCAGTGCCCCGAGTGCAACCATGGCGTTCAGCAGGCCGTAGCCTCCGGCGCCGGCGTCGTACACATGGTCCGCGAAGGCGGCCAGCAGCACGGGGAGACTCATCGCGAAAACTGCCACGAAACCTGCCATCAGCCACGGCCAGTAGATGGTGGGCTTGGCGAGCGCGTAGCGAAGACCCTCGCGCAGCATGCCCTTCCGGCGCGGGGTGGGTTGGCTCAGGTGGAGCTGGTCCTTGCGAAGGATCATCAGCATGGCCACTGTGGAGCAGCAGGCCGCGGCGTTGCCGGCAAAAGCCCAGCCGGCGCCCACGGCGGTGAGCAGCCAGCCGGCGAGCGCGGGCCCGATCAGGCCGCCCAGCTGGAAAGTTGTGGAGTTCACGCTGATGGCGTTGCGCAGGTATTTGGGGCCGACGAGTTCGTTGACGAATACCTGCCGGGCCGGCTGGTCCAGCACAGTCACGAACCCCAGGAGCACGGCAATGATGTACACGTGCCACACCTGCACTACGTGGGTCAGGGACAGGATCGCCAGCGCGGCAGCCAGGACTGCGGCCGCCGACTGGCAGATGATGAGGATCTTCCGCTTGGCGAAGCGGTCCGCCATCATGCCGCCCCAAGGACCAAGGAACAGTGACGGCATGAACTGCAGCGCCACGGTGATTCCCACAGCGGTGACGGAACCGGACAGCTCCAGCACCATCCAGTCCTGGGCGATTCGCTGCATCCAGATGGCGATCACGGCAATAAAGTGGCCAAGGGCGAAGATCCTGAAGTTGGGGACCTTCAAGGAAATGAACGTGTGCCGCCAGGGCAGCTTTTCACTCACGACGGCGAGTGGCTGGGTGACGGGGTCCGTCTGGTTTGTGTCCTGCAAGGGGTTAGTGTCCTGCAAGGGACCAGCGGACAGGGAATCGATGACGGGCTGGCTGACATGTGCCGCTGAAGGCGGTGGGGGTGCCAAAGTTAGTCCTCGGATTAGGAGTTTCGGTGGGATGGCTTTAACGCTATGGTTGCCTGCAGCAATTGTGGAAGCCTATTGGGCCTATAAGTAGCATTGCGGAATGCAATGATCGTCCAGCGCTGGAGCAGCACTTTGGCCCCTGTCGCGGCAAGCACTCAAAGGAGTTTTGCGTGTTCGAACCCGTCCAGCTGCGCTCATTCCTGGCCGTCGCTGAAACGCTGAGCTTCACCAAGGCAGCGGACCGCCTTGGCCTGGCCCAACCCACTGTCAGCCAGCACGTGCGCAAGCTCGAGGCGGCAGCGAAGAGGGTCCTCGTAGCCAGGGACACCCGCGAGGTCCGGCTGACGGACAATGGCGACGCCATGGCCGGCTTCGCCCGGAGCATCCTGGCGGCCCACGACTCTGCGTCGCGATATTTCTCGGGTTCGGCGATGCGCGGACGACTCCGTTTCGGCACCGCCGACGACCTCGCCATTACAGGCCTGCCCCGGATCCTGCGTGAGTTCAGGCAGCTGTACCCGCAGATCAACCTCGAGCTGACCGTGAGCCAGAGCGACCAGCTCTACAAGAGGCTCAATGCCGGTCAACTGGATCTGGTCTTTGTGAAGTGGGTGGCGGGAGCCAAGGAAGGGACCGTGGTGCGGCATGACAATTTCGCCTGGGTGGGTCTGGAACAGACCGTACTCGAACCCGGCGCTCCCGTGCCGCTGATCGCGTACCCGGCTCCCAGCCTGAGCCGGAAGCTGGCCATCGACGCCTTGGAGGCAGCCGGAAGGACCTGGCGGATCACCTGCAGCACCAAGCAGATCAGTGGCGTACTGGCCGCCGTCCGCGCGGGCATCGGGGTAGCCGTCATGCCGGCCTCGCTGGTTCCGGAGGATCTCAAAGTGATCACCCAGCGCTTCGACCTGCCGCCGGTGGGAGATGTCGATTTCACGCTCATCAGGAACCCCCTGGCCAACGCCGAGGTCATCGATGCCCTGACCCAGGCCATCATGGGCCGGACGTTGAACAAGTCCTCCTGACCGTGTTCGGTTTTGTCCGGACAGACTCCTCGCTCTTCGCGGGTAAGCGCATTCCAGCTATCCTGAACCAATGATCGACCTCACAACGCTGCCAGACCTCACGCCGGGCATTTGCTCCGTCACCCTCAGGGACAAAGGGATCGACGAGGTGGTCCGTATAGCCGCCGAAGCGGGCCTGGCCGGCATTGAGTGGGGCACGGACGTGCACATCAAGGACACGGACTCCGCCGAACACGCCAGGAAGGCGGGTGAAGAGGCAGGGCTTCGCGTCCTGTCTCTGGGCTCCTACTACCGGGCAGGATCCTTCGCCGGCTTCGACCACCTCCTCGATCTGGCCACGACCCTGGGCGCACCGAGGATCCGTGTCTGGGCCGGCGACGTCGGCAGCCATGAGGCCACCGACGAACACTGGGAATCGGTAGTCAGCGACTCCCAGCGGATTGCGGGCCTGGCGGAAGAACATGGCATCACCATCGCCTTCGAGTACCACGGCAATACCCTCACTGATACACCGGAAACCACCCTGGAGTTGCTGCGCCGCGTGGACCACGCCAACATCGGCACCTACTGGCAGCCCGCCGTCGGGCTTTCCGACCAGCAGGCGCTCGACTCGCTTCACCACGTCCTGCCGCACGTGGTGGGTGTGCATTGCTTTTCGTGGGGGCCCAAGGCGGAACGCCATCCGCTGCGGGCGCGGAAACTGTTGTGGCAGACCGTATCCGACGTGCTGCGCGGGAACGGCCAGGACCTGGACATCATGATGGAATTCGTGGAGGACGACCTCCCGGAGAATGTCCTTCACGACGCCGCCTTCCTGCACGGCATCACCTTGGGCGAGGACTAGTCCGGCCCTGTCGGGTCCACCAAGGCCGGAACCATGACGGCAACAACCGGCACGTACTTCCCGTAAGGAGCGGCAGCACCACGTGCCGCGAGGGAGGCATTGGCACGATGTGCCAAAATGAAAACGCGTCCACGAAATCATGGACGAAGAAGGCCGCCGGGTTCCGGTGATCGCCAAGATCGAAAAGCCCCAGGCCCTGGACCAGCTCCACGAGATCATCGACGCGTTCGACGCGATCATGGTTGCCCGTGGCGACCTCGGTGTTGAACTGCCGCTCGAAGAGGTGCCGATCGTCCAGAAGCGTGCCATCGAACTGGCCCGCCGTTGGGCCAAGCCGGTCATCGTGGCCACGCAGGTCCTGGAATCCATGATCGACAACCCGCGCCCGACGCGTGCCGAGGCTTCCGACTGCGCCAACGCAGTACTGGACGGTGCGGACGCGGTGATGCTGTCCGGTGAAACCGTCGGTGGGTAAGTACCCGATCGACACGGTCAAGACCATGGCCCGGATCATCGAATCCACCGAGGTCCAGGGCCTGGAGCGCGTCCCCCCGCTGGGGACCAAGCCCAAGACCCGTGGCGGCGCCATCACCCGCGCCGCCGTCGAAATCGCCGACCAGCTGGACGCCAAGTACATCTGTGCATTCACCCAGTCCGGTGACTCGGCACGCCGCCTGTCCCGCCTGCGCCCCATCAAGCCGGTCTTCGCCTTCACCCCGGTGGAGCAGGTCTGGAACCAGCTGGCACTGACCTGGGGCATCCAGCCGGTCCTGGTACAGATGGTGGACCACACCGACGCCATGACCGCCCAGGTTGACCGCAGCCTTGAGGAAATGGGTCTGGTGCAGGATGGTGACCTGGTGGTCATCGCCGCCGGTTCCCCTCCCGGCAAGGCCGGATCCACGAACTCCCTGAAGGTGCACAAGGTGGGCGACCTGGCCGGCTCCACCCCCGCCGAGGAAGTCGTTAGTAGCCGCGAGAAGCTCAGCCCCTGGCCCGAAAAGAAGAAGGCCTAGCCTTCGCGGAAGCCGCGGAGGGGTCCTGCAACAGGCAGGATCGCCTCCGACATTTTTAGTGGACCTCAGGGGACGTCAGAAGAAGCACACCTCAAGCTGACGCCAGGCTGCACGGAGGACGCTTCAGACTAGGCTGAAAGCGCCATTCCCGGACATCGCTGGGCGCGCCTCAAAACCCCAAACCTTTAGGCTTGCGTTTACTACGTCCATCTTTTCGCCCCCTCGAGGGTCCGTTGGAGTGAGCATGCCTTGCCAAAAGACATCAAAGTTCGCGCTTGCGCCTCACCATCCGTCGTTGCTTTCCGATAATCCTCTATGCGGTTCAGCCAGACGGCAGATGGCAGGACATTTCCTGAAGGAAGGCAAGGAGTCCGTGGGCGGCTGCTCCTGAGGCGTAGACTCACAGGGACTCACAAGACTCACAAGGACTCACAGGAATCCGGATGATGAACCCTTTCCGCCCAACGGCGGGCGCCACTCCCCCTGAGCTTATTGGCCGCGAGGGGACCCTCGATGAATTCGAGTATGGCCTGCAGCTCGGCTCCGGGGCACCCGGCTTGCTGACCATCGTCACCGGCGCCCGCGGCATCGGCAAGACCGCCCTGCTCAGCGAGGCCCAGAACAAAGCCGCACAGCAAGGATGGGTGGTCATACCGGAAACCGCCACACCCGGATTCCTGGGACGGATGGGCGAAACCATGCGCGTGCACCTGGATGAACTCGGCACCGGCCCCACAGGCCGCAGGGTCACAGCGCTGGGAGTGGCCGGTTTCACCGTGACCACGCAGCTACCGCCGGAGCGCCAAGTTGACTGGCGGCGGCTGGGAAACCAGCTGCTGAACGTCCTGGCCGAGAAGAAGACCGGCCTCCTTTTCACCGTTGACGAAATCCACTCGGCAGACCGGACCGAACTGTCCCAGCTCGCCGCCGACGTCCAGCACTTCATCCGCGACGGACTTCCGATCGGGCTGATCTTCGCTGGACTGCCGGCGGCAGTCTCGGACCTGCTCAACGAGGGAGTGGCAACGTTCCTGCGCCGCGCAGACCGCATTGACCTGCACGCCGCGACCATCACGGCGGTCGAGCGCTCCTACGCCAGCACCTTCCGCGATGCCGGCATCAGCATCAGCGATGACCTGATCCAGGACGCGGCGAAGGCCACCGGAGGGTACCCGTTCCTGATCCAGCTCATCGGCTACCAGCTGTGGCGACAAGCCGAAATCAACAACATGGCACTTGAAGAAAAGAACGTCCGCCAGGCCATTGACGCCGCCACCCGCCGCCACGAGGCCACGGTGATCGAAGCCGCACTCTCCACGGCATCGGATAAGGACAAGGACTTCCTGCGTGCCATGGCAGTAGACGACGGACCCGTTGCCGCCGGTGACATCGGTAAACGGCTGGGCGCCAAGACCAACGTCGTGGCCAATTACCGGAACCGGCTCCTCGCAGCTGGACTCATCGAAGCCCCCGCCTACGGCAAAGTGGACTTCACCATCCCGGGCCTTCGCGAGTACCTCCGCAAGACAAGCGACCGATAACGGAGCTTTCACAAACGGCAGTGGGTTAGCGGCTCATGCTTTTTGCAGGAGTTTCCTGATGCCGGTGGCTGGTGTGGTTTTGCGGGACTGCGGCCGCCCGGGACTCCTCTACGGCCGGCAGCGGCAGCCCGACACGGCTGATGCCTTCGAAGGCCTCATCGATGCCGTCGGTTTCACTCAAGATGCCTACCCCCTGTTGGTCTTATCTTTCGATGTCCGGGCGGGTGGTCCCGCTCCGGGTAGTTGCATGGTTCTTGGCCTGCCCGAATGTGGGCGGCAGCATCGACCCCACCGGCCGTCCAGGTTCTTGGCCGGCGGTGCTTGCCCGGACAGCTTCGACCGCTTCACGATCCACCACCGCATTGGTTGCAGGAATGGCCGGGAGGGCGGCGGCGACCTGGGCGAGCTGGTGTTTGACGACGTTATTGATCTGCCGTGCACGGCGCAGGTCGTTGGAGGCCTTGTGCATGTCGTGGACCGCTTTGGCGACGTTCAGCAGCTGACGGAGCATGATCGCCTCGGCCGCGCTCAGTCGAAGTGTCGTACCAAAGGATCCTTTGATGAAACAATCCCACGACGCCGCAGCATCGCCGACGCCGACAGCACCTGCCTGAGTTTCGACTCCGCGTCATGCTCGACGGCGGGAATCACCGTCACCGCGTGAGGCCACTCGAGCGCTGGTGCGCCAGACGCGCAAGCCGCATGCCGCCGTCGGGAATTGCCCGGTCCGCCGGCGCGTCAGGCGGGGTTGTCAGCCGGAACTTCGGTGCTCCGGCGAAGCTTGACGGAACCGCTGACCGAGCCGCCTTCCGCTGCGCCGGCAGCGAGCCGGCCAATTTCTTCAAGGGGCAAGTACACGGTGGAAAGCGCAGGCCGGAAGTCGCGGAGGGTCTCGATGTCGTCGAAGCCCGCAATGGTGGCGTCCCGCGGAATCCATACCCCTTCGGACCGCAGCGAAGCAGTGATCCCGATGGCCATGACGTCGTTCACGGCAAAGATGCAAAGTCGCTCCGCTGATGCCTTGATGCGGGCAGCCAGGCCGGGGCCGGCGTCGTAGCCTCCGTCGCGGTTAAAGCCGGTGCGGATCACCTCTGCTTCGGGACGGCCAGCCTTCTTGAGCCCGCCCTGGAAGCCGCGGACACGGTCGTCGGACGTGAGCAGCCCCTCAGGACCGGCCACCACCAGGAAGTCGCCGTGGTGGGTACCCGCCAACTCGAGGGCCAGGGAAGCCGCAAGCTCCTGGTTAGGTACCTCCACCACGTGGTACCCCTCGGTGACTGAAGATCCAGCCACCGGATGGCCAACAACGCCGACTTGCCCTCCGTTGCGGCAATAGCGGTCCAGTTCGGCCGCGAGTTGGGCGTTCCCGTCTTTGTCCCCGGGGCGCACGGAGCGGGAACCTGCAATGACGATCGAGTCGGCGCGGCGCGCGGCGAAGGCGGCTACGGCTTCCTTCTCATCGAGCGGAGCCCCGGATGTACTGGCCAGCAACACCATGCGGTTCTGCTGGCGGGCGGCGTCCTGTACCCCGCGGGCGATGGCGGCGAAGTAGGGATCGGCAATGTCATGCACGATCAAGCCGATGAGACCCGAACTGGACTTGGCGAGCGCCTGCGCCTGGGCGTTGGGAATGTAGCCGAGCTTGTCTGCGGCTTCGCGGACACGCTCGGCGATTTCCTCGGCGGGCTTGCGTGAAGACCCGTTGAGCACCCGGGATGCCGTGGCCAGGGATACTCCTGCCAGGCGGGCTACTTCACTGAGTGTGCTGGCGGCCACGGGGCCCTCCTTCTCTGCAGGCGTCGGGGCTGGCGCTAAGGAAATTATGGCAGTCCCAGACCTATTTTGGGAAAGCGCTTGCCAATTGCAGGGGCAGTGAGGCATTATCGAAGCAATGGGAATGCGCTTTCCCACATAGTATTCGCACCAGCTGGCCGCACCGCAGCGGGCAAGCACACCAAGGCACTGGAGAAAACATGGGCTTCGAAACAAAGACGATCCGCATCGCCATGAACGGCATCACCGGCCGGATGGGTTACCGCCAGCACCTGCTGCGGTCCATCCTTCCGATCCGCGACGCCGGCGGCTTCACGCTGGAAGACGGCACCAAGGTCCAGGTCGAACCGATCCTGGTCGGCCGGAACGAAGCCAAGATCCGCGAGCTCGCCGAGCTCCACAAGGTCTCCGAATGGACCACCGACCTGGACGCCGTCATCAACGATCCCACCGTGGACATCGTCTTCGACGCTTCCATGACCAGCCTCCGCGCAGCCACCCTCAAGAAGGCCATGCGCGCCGGCAAGCACATCTTCACCGAGAAGCCCACCGCAGAAACGCTTGAGGAAGCGATCGAGCTGGCACAGATCGGCAAGGAAGCCGGCGTCACCGCAGGCGTGGTCCACGACAAGCTGTACCTCCCCGGCCTGGTCAAGCTCCGCCGCCTGGTGGACGAAGGCTTCTTCGGCCGCATTCTCTCCATCCGCGGCGAGTTCGGCTACTGGGTCTTCGAAGGCGACGTGCAGGCTGCACAGCGTCCGTCCTGGAACTACCGCAAGGAAGACGGCGGCGGAATGACCACGGACATGTTCTGCCACTGGAACTACGTGCTCGAAGGCATCATCGGCAAGGTCAAGAGCGTCAACGCCAAGACCGCCACGCACATCCCGGCACGCTGGGACGAGGCCGGCAAGGAATACAAGGCCACCGCGGACGACGCGTCCTACGGCATCTTCGAACTCGAAACCCCGGGCGGCGACCACGTCATCGGCCAGATCAATTCCTCCTGGGCCGTTCGCGTCTACCGCGATGAACTGGTGGAGTTCCAGATCGACGGCACGCACGGTTCCGCCGTCGCCGGTTTGAACAAGTGCGTTGCGCAGCAGCGCGCCCACACCCCCAAGCCCGTCTGGAACCCGGACCTTCCCGTCACCGAGTCCTTCCGCAGCCAGTGGCAGGAAGTCCCCGCCAACGCTGAACTGGACAACGGCTTCAAGCTGCAGTGGGAAGAGTTCCTGCGCGACGTCGTCGCCGGCCGCGAGCACCGCTTTGGCCTGCTCTCCGCCGCCCGCGGCGTCCAGCTGGCCGAACTCGGCCTGCAGTCCTCGGCTGAGCGCCGCACCATCGACATCCCGGAGATCACCCTCTAATGACCTCACTGATTCTTCCCACCAACGACGGCGGGACACGCGAGTACCGCCTCCAGCCCGCCACCTCGTGGGCCAAGCCGGCCGCTCCCCTGACGGCCCGCCGCGCTTACGCCGCAGCGCACGTCATCCCCGAGGTCGCTGCGGACAACACCCCCGGCGCCCCGGCACAGCTCGACTGGGATGCCACGTTGGCCTACCGCCACGAGCTGTGGTCCTACGGCCTGGGCGTTGCCGATGCCATGGACACCGCCCAGCGCGGCATGGGCCTGGACTGGGCAGCGACCCAACAGCTCATCAAGCGCACCGGAGCCGAGGCTGCCTCGATTGTTTCAGCCGGAAACGCGGCAATCACAGGCAAGTCCGTCCGCGACCTTGTGTCCTGCGGGGCCGGAACCGACCAGCTGGACATCGCTGCCCTTCCCGACGGCGCCGCCGGCATCCAGGCGGTGATCGAGGCCTACCGGGAGCAGATCGCCGTCGTCAGCGAAGCCGGCCCCAAGGTGATCCTGATGGCGTCCCGTGCCCTGGCCAAGGTTGCGAACGGCGCCGACGACTACCTCCATGTCTACTCCACGCTCCTGCAGGAAGTGGACCAGCCCGTCATCCTGCACTGGCTCGGCACCATGTTCGATCCCGCGCTGGCCGGATACTGGGGCTCGGACGATGTTTCCGTCGCCACCGAGACCTTCCTCAGCCTCATCCGGGAACACGCGGACAAGGTGGACGGCGTCAAGGTTTCACTGCTGGACGCCTCGCACGAGGTCGCCCTCCGCGCGAACCTCCCGGAAGGCGTCCGCCTCTACACCGGCGACGACTTCAACTACCCGGAACTGATCGACGGCGACCAAACCCACCATTCGGACGCCCTGTTGGGCATCTTTGCGGCGATCTACCCTGCCGCTTCGGTCGCCCTGCAGAAGTACGACGCCGGCAACGGTGCCGAAGGGCGAGCCATCCTGGACTCCACCCGTGAGCTCGGAAAGCACATCTTCAGTGCACCGACCTTCTACTACAAGACCGGCATTGCCTTCCTGTCCTGGCTCAACGGCAAGCAACCCGGGTTCCAGATGGTGGGCGGCCTGCACTCCGGCCGCTCGGTCCTGCACCTGGCGCGGACCTTCGAGCTGGCAGACCAGGCGGGCCTCCTCAGGGATCCGTCGCTGGCAGCCTTCCGGATGTCCGACTTCCTACGGATCAACGGGGTGGGCGCATGAGCGACTTCTCACGACTCTCCCTCAACAGCGCCACCACCAAGAAGTGGACCCTCGCCGAGGCCGTGGATGGTTGCGCACGGGCAGGCATTCCGGCCATTGGACCGTGGCGTGACCGCGTCGCAGAAGCCGGCCTGGACAAGGCCGCCAAGCTGATCAAGGATGCCGGACTCCGCGTCTCGTCCCTGTGCCGCGGAGGGTTCCTGACGGCAGCCGATGCCGAGGGACAAGCTGCTGCCCTGGCCGACAACTTCGACGCCGTCCGTGAAGCCGTAGTGCTGGACACCCAGGAACTGTTCCTGGTGGTCGGTGGGCTTGCTCCCGGCGAAAAGGACGTCGTCGCTGCCCGCCAGCGCGTGGCGGACCGCCTCGAGGAACTGGTCCCGTTCGCTTCGGAGAACGGTATCCGGTTGGTCCTTGAGCCTCTGCACCCGATGTACGCCGCGGACCGGGCACTGATCTCCACCCTTGGCCAGGCACTGGATCTCGCCGCGCCGTACGATGCGAAGGCTGTGGGCGTCGCCGTCGACACCTTCCACGTCTGGTGGGATCCGGACCTGAAGGCGCAGATCGAACGCGCCGGCCACGAAAACCGCATCGCTTCCTACCAGGTGTGCGACTTCAATGTGCCGATCGCTGCGGACGCGCTCCTGTCTCGCGGCATGATGGGCGACGGCGTCATCGACTTCGCGACCATCGGCACCTGGGTCAGGGATGCCGGATACACGGGCGATATCGAGGTTGAAATCTTCAACCAGGAAATCTGGGACGCCGACGGCGACTCGGTCCTGGAAACCATGAAACAGCGCTACGCGGAGCTCGTCCTCCCGTACGCCTAAAAGACTGGTCCTCCCGCAGATGCCCTAAGCTCCGCGGGAAGATCGCGCCACCAGCGGGTCCCTGCCAAGGTCACGGCAGGGGCCCGCTTTCATGGGGCTGTTTACGACTTGCGGTCAGGCTCCGGTTTTCCATGTTCCTCACGGATCTCCTGACCGCGACGGATCACTTCATCCTCTTGTTTCTGCTGCTTCTCGCTGCGTTTGGTGTCGCGGGGCGGGAGCTGGATGCTTTCTTCGGCTTCGATGCCGCCCTGCAACTGGCGTCCACGTTCCATTTCTGCGTCGAACTCGGCGCCGAACAGGAGGGACATGTTCAGGATCCAAAGCCACAGCAGCATGATGATCACGCCGGCCAGCGCACCATACGTCTTGTTGTAGTTGCTGAAGTTGGCGACGTAGAACCCGAAGCCCAGCGAGGCCAGGCCGAAGACCACCAGGGCGATGAAGGAACCCATGCTCATCCAGCGGAACTTGGGCTGTTTGACGTTTGGCGTGAAGTAGTAGAGCACTGCAATGACAACGACGGTCAGGAGGATCAGGACCGGCCACTTGGCAATGTTCCACACGGTCAGGAAGGTCTCGGACATGCCGATCGCGCCGCCGACCGCTTCGGCGACCGGGCCGCTGAGCACCAGCATGCCGGCTACCAGTGCCGCACCGACAACTGCGACGACGGTGACGGCCAGCATAGTGCCACGGAGCTTCACGAAGCCGCGGCCCTCGTCCACCTCGTACACGCGGTTCATGGCCCGACTGAACGCCGTGGTGTAGCCGGAGGCTGACCACAGGGCCACCAGAATACCGAAGACCAATGCGAAGCCGGCGGTGTTGGAGCGTGTCAGCTCCTCGATCGGCTGCCGCATGGCGTCAACGCCTGGGCCGGGAGCGAACTGCTGGACTATGTCCAGCAGCGCGGACGTTGTCTTTCCGGCATCACCGAACAGACCGATCAGGGACACCAAGGCAAGGAGTGCCGGGAAAAGGGACAGCACAGCATAGTAGGTGAGCCCTGCGGCAGCATCCGGACATTGGTCTTTGTTGAACTCTTTCAGCGTCCTCTTGGCGATGTACATCCAGGTGGGCTTGACGAGGTCGTTGGGACTGTCCGGCTTGCGGGAGTCTTCCGGAGCCGGGGCCTGGCCCGCCTTGGCTGTGCTGGTATGTGATGAATCTTGTGTAGTCATGAGGCACTCGTCCGTGGGGTAGATTGCGCGAACAACTGACTCATCAATAGTAAGCATGCTGATGATTGAGAGGGAAGCGCCCACGCCGGACAACCCGGCAAATCCTTGCCGAACGGCGGGCCTGCGGACTAAGCCAGCTTGCTCGCCAGCAGGAACTCGAACGGCGATTCGATCACCGAGCGGATAACCTGGCCCGCAGCTCCCAGCAAGGTACCCGAATGCTCAAGGCTCGAAACAACCAGGTTCTCCGGAGCCAACAGGCCGGGTGCGTGCCGCTCCAGGCTGGCCTCAAGCGCCGGCCTCAGCCACTGAGCAAGCACGGCAAAGTGTCCACCCAGGACCACGGCTTCAAGATCAAGCAGCCGCGCCGAAGACGCCAGCGCAACACCCAGGTACCTTCCGGCGTCCTGCACTGCCCGGGTAGCCCGCGGCTCATTGGCCGCCAGGGCTGCCAGCAGGTCATCAGTGCGCGTGGCCAGCGATCCCGGCGCGATGCCCGCAGACGAGAAGATCGCCTCCTGGCCGGCAAAAGTTTCCAGGCAGCCCGCCCCGCCGCACGAACAGGAAGGACCTTCAGGATGAACCACGATATGACCGAGTTCCCCTGCGGATCCGCCGGGACCCCGGTAAAGGTCCGAGTTGATGATGACGCCGGCGCCCACGCCGACTTCCCCCGAGACGTAGAGGAAATCCGGCCGCCCCGCGCCGTACCAAAGCTCACCGAGGGCTGCACTGTTGGCCTCGTTGGACAGCCGCACGCCGAGCGGCGCGCCATGCAGGAGGTTGCCCGGCGTCAAGAGCTCATGGTTCCAGTGCAGGTTCGGGGCTGACAGCACCAGATTCTGCCGCTCGTCCACCAGCCCGGGTACCGCCAAACCGCCACCGAGAACGGTGACGTCCTCCGCTGCCGCTACAGCCTCCGCCTGCCCCGCCAATTCCCGAAGGCTGTCCATCACCTCCGCGGGCCGCATGTCACGGTTGGGCGACTCCACGGCCGCGCTGAAGCGAAGCTTCCCGCCGAGGTCCACCAGACCCACCGCCAGGTAGTCGACATTGATTTCCATGCCCACCACGCCGCGCCGGGAACTCAGCTCCAGGCCCTGCCCCGGCCGCCCCCGCTCCCCGTCGCGGTACAGGCCGACTTCGGCCACCAGCCCGGATTCCACCAAATCCGCAACCAAGCTGGACACGGCTGCCTTGGTCAGCCCCGTTCCGGCGGCAAGCTGTGCGCGGCTGGGTTTTGAATCGCCCGTCCGGGCAATGGAGTCCAACACCAGGGAGAGATTACGACGGCGGACGTCACCTACGCGGCCGGGCGCGGCTTGCTCGTTCACAGGCTGACGCCTCCTGACAGTGTTGAAAATTTTTCCGCAGTTCCATTGACCATGATCCATCATCCCCCATATAGTTCAGGTTGAAAACTAATTCACCAGCTTTTGCAAAGGAGCAACCATGACCCCGCAGCCCACTCCCCAGGACCGCTTCACCTTCGGCCTCTGGACCGTCGGCTGGACCGGCGCCGACCCCTTCGGCGTTGCCACACGGCAGGCCCTGGATCCCGTGGAGGCCGTCCACAAGCTGAGCGAACTCGGCGCCTACGGCATCACCTTCCATGACAATGACCTGGTGCCCTTTGACGCTTCCGCGTCGGAGCGGGAGCTGATCCTCAAGAACTTCAAGGCAGCCCTGGCCGAGACGGGCCTCAAGGTCCCCATGGTCACCACCAACCTGTTCAGCCACCCGGTCTTCAAGGACGGTGGCTTCACCTCCAACGACCGCTCCATCCGCCGCTTCGCCCTCAGCAAGGTCCTGCGCAACATCGACCTCGCAGCCGAACTCGGTGCCGAGACCTTCGTGATGTGGGGTGGCCGCGAAGGCAGCGAATACGACGGTTCCAAGGATCTTTCCGCTGCCCTGGACCGCATGAAGGAAGGCGTGGACACCGCCGCCGGATACATCAAGGAAAAGGGCTACGGACTGCGCATCGCCCTGGAACCCAAGCCGAACGAGCCACGCGGCGACATCTTCCTGCCCACCGTCGGACACGGACTGGCCTTCATCGCCCAGCTGGAACACGGCGACATCGTGGGCCTCAACCCGGAAACCGGCCACGAGCAGATGGCCGGACTGAACTTCACCCACGGCATTGCCCAGGCGCTGTGGGCGGGCAAGCTGTTCCACATCGACCTCAACGGCCAGCGCGGTATTAAGTACGACCAAGACCTGGTCTTCGGCCATGGCGACCTCACCAGCGCCTTCTTCACCGTGGACCTGCTGGAGAACGGCTTCCCGAACGGTGGACCGCGCTACGAAGGACCGCGCCACTTCGACTACAAGCCGTCCCGCACCGACGGATACGACGGCGTGTGGGAGTCCGCCAAGTCCAACATGGCCATGTACCTGCTCCTCAAGGAACGCGCCCTCGCTTTCCGCGCGGATCCCGAAGTACAGGCAGCCCTGGCAACGTCCGGCGTCTTCGAGCTCGGAGAATCCACGCTTGCCGAGGGTGAGACCACCGCGGACCTGCTGGCCGATGCTGCCGCTTTTGAGTCGTTCGACGCAGACAAGGCTGCCGAACGCTCCTTCGCCTTCATCCGGCTCAACCAGCTGGCCATCGAGCACCTGCTCGGCGCCCGCTAAACCACAGCAATCCATGACCGGGTCCGGAGACCGTTTATCCGGGCCCGGCAACTGCATCACGAAGGAAAACCCATGCCGCTTGTCGCAGGGATCGACAGCTCCACCCAGTCCTGCAAGGTAGTCATCCGGGACACAGCCACCGGCGCTTTGGTCCGCCAGGGCCGCGCGTCACACCCGGAGGGCACCGAGGTTCACCCGGACCACTGGTGGACAGCACTTCAGGAAGCCATTGCCCAGGCGGGTGGACTCGACGATGTGGACGCTGTGTCCGTCGGCGGCCAGCAGCACGGCATGGTGTGCCTGGACGAATCCGGCGACGTAGTGCGGCCGGCGCTCCTCTGGAACGACACGCGGTCTGCCCCGGATGCCGAGGAACTGACACGGGAGGCCGGCGCCGGGGACCCTGAAGCCGGCGGCGTGCACTGGGCAGCCCTGACCGGAACGGTACCTGTTGCCTCGCTGACCGCCACCAAGCTCCGTTGGCTTGGGCGCAACGAACCCGGCAACGCCCGCCGGACCGCCGCCGTTTGCCTGCCCCACGATTGGCTGTCCTGGCGACTGGCAGGCCACGGCCCGGGGTCCGGCCCGGCTTCCCTTGAGCTGCTCCGCACCGACCGCTCCGATGCCTCGGGCACGGGATACTTCTCCGCAGAAAAGGGAGAGTACCTGCCCGAGGTCCTCAACAGCACGCTCGGCCACGTTCCGGTGCTGCCCGCCGTCGTCGGGCCTCTCGATGCCGCAGGCAAGACCCCGGCGGGTGCCCTGATCGGGCCCGGCGCCGGTGACAACGCAGCCGCGGGACTGGGTGTCAGCGCCTCGGTGGGGGACGTCGTGGTGTCGATCGGGACGTCCGGGACGGTCTTTGCCGTGTCGGACGTACCGGCCAGGGATGCCAGCGGACTGGTGGCAGGGTTTGCCGACGCCACCGGGCATTACCTGCCGCTCGCCTGCACGCTGAACGCCACCCGGATCTTCGATGCCACCGCATCCCTGCTTGGCGTCAACCTGAAGGAGTTCGGCGAGCTGGCGCTGTCGGCTCCTGAAGGCGCCGACGGCCTGACCTTGGTGCCATATTTTGAGGGGGAACGGACACCCAACCTTCCCGATGCCACAGGCTCCCTCCACGGGCTCACGGTGTCCAACTACACGCCCGCAAACCTGGCGCGCGCCGCCGTCGAGGGTGTCCTGTGCTCGCTGGCCGACGGCCTTGCCGCGCTGCAGGCACAAGGCGTTTCCGCCCGGAGGATCATCCTGGTGGGCGGCGGAGCGCAATCCCCCGCGGTGCAGCAGGTGGCTGCGGCCGTCTTCGGCCTCCCTGTCTTTGTCCCCGAGCCCGGGGAGTATGTGGCCGACGGCGCCGCCCGCCAAGCAGCGGGTGTCCTGACCGGCACGCTCCCCGAGTGGCCCCTGGACGGAACCAGCATCGAAGCCCGCCAGCAGGGCAGGGCTCCGGAATTCCTGTCCAGGTACCGGCGTCACGCCGCGAAGGCGGCCCTCGGCTGATCCAATGGTTCGGTGCTCTATCGTGACAGGGTGAGCACCGAACAATCCGCCCCGAATCGGCCTCCCGTCATGGAAGACGTGGCACGCGTGGCAGGCGTGTCCCACCAAACAGTGTCCCGGGTGTTAAACAACCATCCGAACGTGAGCAAGAAGACCCGCGAACGTGTGGAACAGGCCATCACCGAACTTGGTTACCGACGCAACACCGCCGCGCGGAGCCTGGTGACGAGGCGTTCGCAAACCATCGGGGTGCTTGGGAGCGAACTTGCCCAGTATGGACCGTCCCACACGCTTCTTGGGGTCCAGCAGGCAGCGCGCGATGCCGGGTACTTCGTCAGCGTGGCCGGCCTGCGGGACGTCACACCCGACACGATCAAAGATGCGATTGCACACTTCATGGACCAGGGAGTCGACGGGATCGTGGTCACAGTCCCCCACCCGGGAACCTTCGACGTCCTTAAGGACATCACCACGCAGGTGCCCCTGGTGGCCGTCGGCGCGAGCGGCGATGAGCATCTTAGCGGTGCCACGGTAGACCAACGCGGAGGTGCCCGACTGGTGGTGGAACACCTCGTGTCACTGGGTCACCAACGCATCGGCCACCTGTCCGGACCAGCCGACTGGATCGACGCCGCCGCGCGCATCGAAGGCTGGCAGGACGCCATTACTGACGCGGGGTTGGAGGCACCGGTCCTGATCGAAGGAGACTGGAGTGCCGAATGCGGCTATCGCGAAGGACTGAAAATTGCGGAGGACCGCTCCATCACCGCACTCTTCGTCGCCAACGACCAGATGGCTTTGGGCGTCCTCCGGGCCTTCCACGAGGCCGGAGTGCGCGTTCCGCAGGACATCAGCGTTGTCGGCTTTGACGACCAACCTGAATCCGCCTATTTCATTCCACCGCTCACCACCGTGGCGCAGGACTTCGAGGAATTGGGCCAGCGCTGCATCGGGCTGCTCCTGGACCGGCTGGAATCGGGCAAGCCCGGGGCGCCGGTCACGGTGGCGCCGAGGTTGGTGGTCAGATCCACGACGGCGGCAGCCGGCAGCTGAAGCGACACCCCCGCCCGAGCACCCAACTGGGTCGCATTTGTGCGCGTTTTGAGCGTTCATAACGCGCACTACTGCGACCTAGTTGGGGCGGGGTTCTTGACTTCCATGTTGTTAGCGCTAACAATTGCAACAGACCCTCAAGGACCCCCTTCACCCGACCCCGGCAATGAGGCCTTGGCCAGCCGGATGGAGACCACCATGACTACCTTTGAAAACTTCCCGCCCGACGAGCAATACGTCATCGGGGTCGACTACGGCACCCTGTCCGGCCGCGCCGTCGTGGTGCGTGTTTCGGATGGCAAGGAACTCGGCAGCGGGGTGTTCGAGTACCCGCACGCGGTTGTCTCGGACAGCCTCCCGGGCTCCGGCCGGCGGCTTCCGGCGGACTGGGCGCTTCAGGTGCCCAACGATTACCGCGACGTTCTGCGCCACGCGGTACCGGCCGCCGTCGCCGATGCCGGTATAGACCCGAAGAACGTGGTGGGTATCGCGACTGACTTCACCGCGTGCACCATGGTTCCGACGACGGCGGACGGCACGCCGCTGAACGAACTGGACCGCTTCGCTGACCGTCCCCACGCCTACGTGAAGCTCTGGCGGCACCACGCTGCGCAGCCGCAGGCGGACCGCATCAACGAGCTCGCCGAGGCGCGGGACGAAGCCTGGCTTCCCCGGTATGGCGGCCTGATCTCCTCGGAGTGGGAGTTCGCCAAGGGGCTGCAGCTCCTCGAAGACGACCCGGAAATTTACGCCGCGATGGATCATTGGGTGGAGGCTGCTGACTGGATCGTGTGGCAGCTCTGCGGAACATATGTCCGAAATGCCTGCACAGCCGGGTATAAGGGGATTTACCAGGACGACAAGTACCCCTCCGAGGACTTCCTGGCTGCCCTGAACCCTGGGTTCAAGGACTTTGTCTCCGAAAAGCTGGAACACACCATCGGCCGGTTGGGCGATGCCGCCGGCTACCTCACTGAAGAAGCCGCCGCTTGGACCGGGCTGCCTGCCGGGATCGCGGTGGCCGTGGGCAACGTGGACGCACACGTCAGCGCTCCTGCTGCGAACGCGGTGGAACCCGGGCAGCTCGTCGCGATCATGGGTACGTCCACGTGCCACGTCATGAACGCCGATGTCCTGCGCGAGGTCCCTGGCATGTGCGGCGTGGTGGACGGTGGCATCGTGGAGGGGCTGTGGGGCTATGAAGCAGGGCAGTCCGGTGTGGGCGACATCTTCGGGTGGTTCACCAGGAACGGTGTCCCGCCGGAATACCACGAGGCCGCCTCGGCACAGGGCGTCAGCATCCACGAGTACCTGACCGGGCTCGCGGCGGAGCTGGAAATTGGTGAGCACGGCCTGATCGCCCTCGATTGGCATTCGGGGAACCGCTCGGTGCTGGTGGATCATGAACTGTCCGGCGTTGTGGTGGGCCAGACGTTGGCCACCAAACCGGAGGACATCTATCGGGCCTTGCTCGAGGCGACGGCCTTCGGTACCCGGACCATCGTGGAAGCCTTTAGGGACTCGGGCGTTCCGGTGAAGGAATTCATCGTGGCCGGCGGACTGCTGAAGAACAAGTTCCTGATGCAGATCTACGCCGATGCCACCGGACTGCAGCTCTCCACGATCGGATCTGAACAGGGACCGGCCTTGGGTTCGGCTATCCACGCCGCCGTTGCTGCCGGTAAGTACAAGGACATCCGTGAAGCGGCCGCAGCGATGGCAGCGGAGCCCGGCGCCGTCTACACACCCATCCCGGAGAACGTCGCCGCCTACGAGGAACTGTTCCGCGAATACCGCACCCTCCACGACTACTTCGGCCGCGGAACCAACAACGTCATGCACCGCCTGAAGGCCATCCAGCGGACCGCGCGTGAAGGGACCATACGCGAAACCACGACGGCGACTGCCGCGGCACCGCTGGCGGCAGCACCGCCGTCGGACATCACCGCAGCCAGCATGGAAGGAGCCCCCGCATGACCGCGCTGCTGGATACTATCGCGAAGGTCCGCACGGAAGTCTGCGAACTGCATGCTGAACTTACCCGGTACGGACTTGTCGTCTGGACGGCAGGCAACGTGTCCGGGCGCATTCCGGGACACGAACTGATGGTGATCAAGCCCTCCGGTGTCTCCTATGACGAGCTGACCCCGGAACTCATGGTGGTCACGGACCTTTTCGGGACCCCCGTCCGGGGCATCAACACCGGCAGCGGCGGCACCGTCGATTGGGGCAACCCGGACCTTTCGCCGTCCTCGGACACCGCAGCGCACGCCTACGTGTACCGGAACATGCCAGAGGTCGGCGGAGTAGTGCACACGCATTCCACCTACGCCACGGCCTGGGCAGCCAGGGGTGAGGAGATCCCGTGCGTGTTGACCATGATGAGCGACGAATTCGGCGGGCCCATTCCCGTTGGTCCGTTCGCGCTGATCGGCGATGACTCGATCGGCCGCGGGATCGTGGAAACGCTCAAGAACTCCAATTCCCCGGCCGTGCTCATGCAAAACCACGGGCCGTTCACCATCGGCAAGGACGCCCGCGCAGCAGTCAAAGCGGCCGTGATGTGCGAGGAAGTAGCCAAGACCGTCCACGTCTCACGGCAACTCGGCGAACCGCTGCCCATCGATGAGGCCAAGATCGCCTCGCTTTACGACCGCTACCAAAACGTGTACGGCCGCTGAACCGGCCGGCCCCACCCGCCGACGCCCGGCCCCACCCTAACTTTCTGGAGAACCCCATGCCCAACAGCACGTCCGCAAACTCAACCACCCTGGATCACTACGAGGTCTGGTTCCTCACCGGCAGCCAGCATCTCTATGGCGAGGATGTCCTCAAGCAGGTCGCGGCCCAGTCCCAGGAGATCGCCGAAACGCTCAACGCCAGCGCAGATATCCCCGTCAAGCTCGTCTGGAAGCCCGTCCTGACCGACTCCGACGCCATCCGCCGCACGGCCCTTGAAGCGAACTCGGACGATTCCGTCATCGGCGTGACCGCCTGGATGCACACGTTCAGCCCTGCCAAGATGTGGATCCAGGGCCTCGACGCCCTCCGTAAGCCGCTGCTCCACCTGCACACGCAGGCCAACCGGGACCTGCCCTGGGCGGACATCGACTTCGACTTCATGAACCTGAACCAGGCGGCCCACGGTGACCGCGAATTCGGGTACATCCAGTCCCGACTCGGGGTGCCGCGGAAGACCGTCGTCGGGCATGTCTCCAATCCGGAGGTCGCCCGCCAGGTCGGCGCGTGGCAGCGGGCCTCCGCCGGTTGGGCCGCCGTGCGCAACCTGAAACTGACCCGCTTCGGTGACAACATGCGCAACGTCGCCGTCACCGAAGGCGACAAGACCGAAGCCGAGCTGCGCTTCGGCGTCTCGGTCAACACCTGGTCCGTGAACGAACTCGCCGAGGCAGTCCACACCGCAGCAGAGTCCGACGTCGACGCCCTGGTTGCCGAGTACGAGCGGCTCTACGACGTGGCTGACGAGTTGAAGGCCGGCGGCGACCGGCACGAATCGCTGCGGTACAGCGCCAGGATCGAACTCGGCCTGCGCAGCTTCCTGGAAACCAACGGATCCGCGGCGTTTACTACCTCGTTCGAGGACCTGGGCGAACTCCGCCAACTCCCCGGCATGGCCGTCCAGCGCCTCATGGCCGACGGCTACGGCTTCGGCGCCGAGGGTGACTGGAAAACCGCCATTCTGGTCCGCGCAGCCAAAGTCATGGGCGGCGGCCTGCCAGGCGGTGCGAGCCTCATGGAGGACTACACCTACCACCTGGAACCGGGCAGCGAAAAGATCCTCGGCGCCCACATGTTGGAGGTCTGCCCGTCCCTCACGGCAAAGAAACCGCGCGTCGAGATCCATCCCCTGGGCATTGGCGGCAAGGAAGACCCCGTCCGGATGGTCTTTGACACCGATGCAGGGCCCGGCGTCGTCGTCGCGCTGTCCGACATGCGCGATCGGTTCCGCCTGGTCGCCAACGCCGTGGACGTCGTCGACCTCGACCAGCCCCTTCCCAACCTGCCAGTGGCCCGCGCACTCTGGGAACCCAAGCCCGACTTCGCAACCTCCGCCGCCGCGTGGCTGACCGCCGGCGCCGCCCACCACACGGTACTGTCCACGCAGGTGGGCCTGGAGGTGTTCGAAGACTTCGCCGAGATCGCCCGCACGGAACTGCTCACCATCGACGAAAGCACCACCATCAAACAGTTCAAGAAGGAACTCGCCTGGAACGCGGCCTACTACAAGCTGGCAGGCGGCCTGTGAGCGCAGAATACAGCCTGAAAGCCGGCGGCTACGAGGCGGTTGTCACGGAACGTGCCGCAGCGTTGCGTGTTCTGCAGTTCGAAGGCCGGGACCTTGTGGTTCCGTTCCCCGAAGGCGGCCCGATCCCGGACTACCGCGGCATCATCGCCGCGCCGTGGCCGAACAGGATCGCTGACGGGAGATACACCTTCGACGGCGTCACCCACCAACTGGCCGTCAGCGAACCGGAGCGTGGAACCGCGTTGCATGGCCTCGCCTACCCCCTCGACTGGGCCCTGAAGGAGCACGACGCCGGTTCAGTCACCTTGACGTGCACGGTGGGGCCCACGGAGGGCTATCCGTTCGTGGTGGATCTGACCGCGCACTACGCCCTGTCCGACAGTGGCCTGCATTGCGCTGTTACTGCACACAACGCCGCAGACGTCGCAGCGCCCTACGGCGTCTGCCCGCATCCGTACCTGGTGGCGGGCTCCTCGCCCTTGGACGAGTGGATTCTGGAAGCGCCGGTGGGAGCTTTCCTGGAAGTCACGCCGGACCGGCTGCTGCCTGTTTCACTGGCCTCGGTGGACGGCCACGAATTCGATTTCCGCGCCGCACGGGCCATCGGCACCACCGAAATCGACCACGCGTTTACGGACGTCACCTTCGACGGCGGGCTGGCGCGGCTGTCGCTGCGGGACCCGGCGGGCACCGGCGTCGGAATGTCATGGGACGAAAGCTGCCGCTGGCTGCAGATCCATACGGCAGAGAAGCCGGCCCCCATCCCGAGCCGGATTGGGCTGGCCGTGGAGCCGATGACGTGTCCCCCGGACGCGTTCAACAGCGGCACGGACCTGATCCGCCTGGAACCCGGGGCAACGCACACGGCGTCCTGGTCCATCTACTCCCTCTAAGCCCAACTGGGTCGCAGCAGAGCGCGTTTTGAGGGTTCAAAACGCGCTCTGCTGCTACTTAGTTGGGTGGGGTTAGCCGATCAGGCGGGCGTCGCCGGTGTTGATTGCGGAGGCTGGGAAGCCGTTCTTCACCACGATCTTCTCCAGCGTGCCATCCTTGCGCAGGCCTTCCACGTAATCGTTCAGGGCCTTGAGAAGTCCGGCGTTGTCCTTGGTGACCGGGAGACACGTCTGCGGCGGTTCGAGCGAAGCCTTGATGGCATTGTCCGGCTCCAGCACTTCCACCCTGAGTCCGTTGCTGTTGTTGTGTGCCTCGCCGAAGCCATCGATACCAACGTCAAGACGACCGGACTTCAGATCCTGGAACAGGTCCACCGGAGCCTTGTACAGCTGGAGTTCTCCGCCGAGGTAGCTCTTGGCGTCATCCACCCAGACGTTTCCGTTGACGGTGCCAACCTTCTTGCCCTTGAGATCGGTGACCTTGTTCAGGCCGTCCTTGGAGATCAGCACCATCTGGTCGGTGTAGATCGGATCGGTCAAGGACAGGATTTCGGCGCGTGCCTTGGAGCGCCACCAGCCGCCCGTGGCCACATCTGCGCGGCCGCCTTGGACTGTGGGGATCACCGCTGCTGCGGCTGCGGAGACCGTGGTGATGGTGAGGCATTCCTTGGCAGCGAAGCCCATGAGGATGTCGCCGTCGACTCCCCCGAGTTCGTTGCCCTTGAACGTGACATACGGAGGCGCTTCATACACCGCCACCGTCAGGGCGCCCTTCTTCATGGTGCTGAATTCAGACGCAGGTTTGCAGTCGGCCGGGGTACTGGAGCCGGCGGCTTGAGTGCCACCGCCACAACCGCTGAGGGCCGCAGCAAGCGTCACGGCAGCCACTGCCGACGCAATCATTCGTAGTTTCATGGTGGTTCCTTTGCCTGGATGGCGTGTCAACGGTGACGTGCCAATCGATGCTCGACGAAGTTGCTGAGGGAACTCGCAGGGATGGTGATCAATGCGTACATCAGGCCCGCGAGGGTGAGGATGCTCAGGTAGCGGAAAGTGATGGAGCCGATGGAGTAGGCCTGGCTCATCAGTTCCGGCATGGCAATGGTGTAGGCCAGGGAGGTAGCCTGGAACACCATGATCGCGAATCCCATGAGCGGCGGGATGGCGATTCTGATCCCTTGGGGAATCACAACAAAGCGAAGGATGTCGCGGCGGGCCATGCCCAGGGCATGCCCCGCTTCCACCTCACCGCCAGGCACTGCCTGCAGACCGCCACGGATGATCTCGCTGGTGTAAGCCGCGGTGGTGAAGGCGAGCGCCAGCGATGCCGCGACGAAGGACGTCAGCGTCATGCCAGCCGTCGGAAGTCCAAAGTAGAACAGCTGCAGGACGACCAGGGCCGGGGTGCCGCGGCCGATCTCGATCACGCCAATGGACACAACCCGTACGGCGCGGTTCCCGGAACCTGCGCCCAAAGCCAGGACGAGGCCCGCCGGAAGCCCGATCAGCAAGGTGACGAAAGTCAGCTGGAGACTCAGTCCCAGTCCGCCCAGCAGATCCGGGAAGTACTCCACCCAGTCGTTGAAGAATGTCATCGCGCAACCCTCTTTCGGAGCCTGGCATCCAGCAACCGCGTTGCCCACGCACAGGGAATCGTCATGGCAACGTAGAGTCCCGCCGCCCAGAGGAACGGCACTATGGCGTCGCCAGTCACTGTGGATTCGTGGCCGGCCCAATAGATGGTGTCCTGTACGCCGATCACGGAAGCCACGGAGGAATCCTTCAGGAGTCCTATGGCGAAGGTGGCGGCCGCGGGTATGGACACCCGAAGCACTTGCGGACCGATGATCGTAGCCAGCGTCGCCGCCCGGGACAGTCCCAGGGCATCGCTCGCTTCCCACTGGCCCTCATGGATAGCGGTCAAACCGCCCCGGTAGATCTCCGCCACGTAGGCAGAAGACACCAGCCCGAATCCGATCACTGCCGCTGCAAAGGAACTCAGCTCGATCACCCCGGTCCCAATACCGAAGTAGATGATGAACAGCCACGCGAGCGGTGGAATGCCCCGGAGTAATTCGATGAAGCTTCTGGCAACGAACCGCACAGTTGCAAACCGCGAGCGCCGCGCCAAAACCAAGGGCACTCCCCCAAGGGCACCGAAAAGCAGGGAGGACAGTGTCAGCAGCAGCGTCATGGTGACGCCTTGGGCCACTACGCCAAGATGTTCCATGTCAGCGCTCCAATACGGCCCGCAGGAACTTCCGCGTGCGGTCCATGCTGGGGGAGGTAAAGACGTCGGCCGGGTCACCTTGCTCCAAAATGGCGCCGTCGGCCATCACCACCACGCGATCCGAGACGTCCCTGGCGAACTGCATCTCGTGGGTCACCACCACCATGGTCATGCCCTCTGCGGCCAGTTCCCGCATGACGGCAAGGACTTCCAGGCCTACCTCGGGGTCAAGGGCCGACGTTGGCTCATCGAACAGCATGACCTGCGGATCGAGTGCCAGCGCCCGGGCAATCGCGATGCGTTGCTGCTGGCCCCCGGAACAACGGCCCGGGTATTGCTGCGCCTTGTCCGTCAGGCCCACCCGCTCGAGCAACGTCAAGGAACGGGCGTCGGCTTCGGCCCGGGTCCTGCCCAGCACACGTTCCTGGGGCAGGGAAATGTTCCGGAGGACTGTCATGTGCGGGAAGAGGTTGAAGGACTGGAACACCATGCCCACGTTGCGGCGCAAACGGACCAGGTCCTTATGGCTGATGTCGGTTCCGGCGTCTACGTGGTTGCCTTCGACCGTGATGCGACCGCTGTCCGGGACTTCCAACAGGTTGATGCACCTGAGCAAGGTGCTCTTGCCGGCGCCGCTCGGCCCAATGATGGCGACTACTTCGCCCTCGCGGACGGACAACGAGACATCGTTGATCACCGTGTGCTCCCCGAACCGTTTCACCACGGATTCCAGCAATATGGCCGTCCGATGCTGTTCGGTGTCTTCTTGCATGGTTGATTCGTTCCTGACTTGGGTCATTGCTCTGGCGCGAACTGTGGGGAGGGTGGCAGGGTGCCGGCGGCAGCACCGGCGTCGAACCCTTTGCCCAGCGCGTTCAGCGCGAAGGAGGCGACGTCGAGAATCGGCACGTTGGTGTACTTGCGGATCTCCTGGCGGAATTCAGGCAGGAGCGTGCATTCGAGGACCAGGACGCCGATGTTTTCCAAGCGCCCGCCCGGGCCGAACTCCCGCTTGGCCACGGCGGCCACGCCTTCCTTCAGCAACGCCTGGTCCCAGCCGTTGCCGAGGGCGTGGTCGTTGGTGAGCATGGTGGCCCAACCGGCCTCGCTTTCCATTCCGGCAATGACAATGCGGGAGGACAACACGTGGTCGCCAAGGAGCTTGGTGGCAAGGGGCTCCGAGACCGTAAGGATGCCGATGTCCTTGCTGGTCAGTACCGAGGCAATCGGCAACAGGTCGAGGCCGCTGGTGATGACGTTGGCGGTTTGGCGCATGTCCTTGCGTGCGTAGAAAAAGAAGCCGCAGTCGGTGATGACCAGGGGGCAGTGGGCGAGCTTTTCGCTCGCCGCCCAGAAGGCTTCGATGGCTTCAGGTTCACCGTTGACCAGGGGCTCGACGCGGGCGCCGCGGGCCACGGCGTAGGCAACGGGAAGTCCCTGCCAACTGGCCGGGTTTTCGAAGAAGCCCACGGGGTTGCCGCTGATGCCGGGCGCATCCGGGGTAAGGCACTCCACATAGTCCACGGGATACGAGTCGAGGTCGCAGAGGATGACGCCGAGCTGGGGCTTGATGCTAGTCATTGCGCTCGCCCGGAACGTCGAGCAGCGCCGGAGTGCCGCCGTCGAACGCTTCCACGCGGGTGGCCGCGCTGCCAACGATCGCAACCGCGTTGACCTCCACCCTGATGCCCGGCAGGTTCAGTTCCTCGCCGATCAGGATGCCGGTGGCCGTGGGGCCGGGGGCCGGGAAGTAGCTGAAGCGGATGTCGTAGGTACGCTGCCATTCCTCGTAGCTGAGTTCACCGGCGTAGAAGGTGTTGAACTGGACGACGTCGCCCATGGTTCCGCCGAGTTCCTCGATGACCCGCTTCAGCGACTCCATGACGGATTTGCACTGGGCCACGATGTCGCCGGGGTTGCGGACGTTGCCCTGTTCGTCGAGATCCTCCTGGCCACCGACGTAGATCATGTCCCCCACGCGGATGCCGTGGCTGTGGTTGATCTTGAAGTGGCCAGGCACCTGCCAGTGGCCGGGAAGTTCTGCGAAACGGCGTTCGAGGATGGTCATGTCTTTCGTTCTCCTTTGTGGTGATCGTCACTGATCACTTCAAGCATGGAACGAAAAACAGGCCTTCAACCGGGCAACAGAACGAGGTTTGCTGGGGCTGCCGCAAGACTTTCTTGGGCTGCTGTTTAAGGTTCGACGGCGGAGCCCGGCTCAGGCGGCCGCGGCACCAAGGAGGGTGTGGATTTCGTCCAGGACGGCCTTGACGATGGGGCGCCGGGCGTCGCTGCTGCGGGTGACCGTCAGGACGCGGCGCCGGATCCCCGGTTTGTCGAAGGCATGGATCCCGACGGGCGCCACCGTGTCATCCACGGACAACGGGGGCAGCAGCGAGATGCCCCTTCCGCGGGAAATGGCTTCAACCAGCAGGAGCAGATCGTCCACCACCCAACTGCCCCTGGGCTCGAACCCCTCGGTCCGGCAGGCAAAGCGCACGGCCTGCCCGCAGGCCCCGGCTTCAGGAGTGAGAACCCAGTCGGCGTCTTTGAGGTCGGTCAGCTTCAGCCGCGGCGGCACCTTGTAGTCAGGGGCCGTCACCAGCACCAGGGGTTCGTTCATGACCTCGCGGGTCACCAGGTAGTCAGGGAATGCCACGGGCACGTTGTCGTAGAGGTCTACGATCGCAACGTCCAAGGCTCCGTTCAGCAATTGCTCGATGCTGTCCACCGGTTCCACCACGTTGACGGTAAGTTCGACGTCGGGCGCAGTCACCTCAAGCTTTTCCGCGACCGGCAGGAGGACATTCCGGGCAAGGGAGGGAATGGAGCCGATCCGCACCCTGCCTGCGAGATCGCCACTGAGCTGGTCCATCTCGGCGCGAGTTTCTTCGAGGAGCCGGATCACCGCCCGCGCCCGTTCCACCAGGATCTCGCCGGCTCCGGTCAGGCCGGCACCGCGGGATGAGCGGTCCAGGAGCTGCACTCCGGCTTCCCGCTCCAGGATGCTGATTTGCTGCGAAACCGCCGATGACGTGATGCCGAGGACCCGGGCTGCGCCAGCCAGCGATCCTTGCCGCGCTACCTCGTTGAGGAGGCGAAGACGGGAGACATCCGGGAGCGGCTTTTCGGTCATGGAACATTCTTGCATGGTTAGCTGTTCTTAAGTCAGATCCGAATGTATCTTAAGTTAAACAACGAGCTTGCTACCGGGCAATGATGCCCGGCAGCAAGCCACCCAAGAACTTCCCCCGAAAGGACGCCACGTGAACACCGTGGGAACCCACCCGTCCAGCCCTGCCCTCACTGGCATCCTCGGAGCCACTGACTCCCTCGCGCGGACCATCGCGAGCACCATCGAGGACCTCGCACCTGATCTTCGCGAACTCAGCCATGGCATCCACGGCATCGCCGAAGTTGGCTTTGAGGAGCGACTGTCAGCCGCCTTCGTAGCCGACTTCCTCCGCTACCGGGGCTTCAAGGTTCAGGCGGGACGGTACGGCCTGCGAACCTCCCTGCGCGCAGAGGTGGGCTCGGGTTCACCCAGGATTGCAGTCCTGGCCGAATACGATGCCTTGCCCGGCGTAGGCCACGGCTGCGGACACAACGTCATCTGCGCAGCGGCCGTCGGAGCTTTTATTGGGCTCGCTTCGCAGATTGAACACCTCGGCGGATCGGTTGTCCTGATGGGGACCCCCGCCGAAGAGAACGGCAACGGCAAAGAACTCATGGCCCGGGCCGGCGCGTTCGACGACGTCGACGCCGTCGTCATGCTGCATCCGTTCACGGGTGAATACGAGGTTGCGTCCTTCGCATCCCTGGCAGTCCGGGATGTGGATGTGACCTTCCACGGCGTCGCCGCGCATGCATCGTCGGCGCCACAGCTGGGCCGAAATGCCCTCGACGCCGTGGTCGCGGCCTACCAGGGAATAGCGGCACTGCGCCAGCACATCCCCGCCACGGATCGGCTCCACTGCCTCATTGTCGAGGGCGGGTCAGCGGTGAACGTCGTCCCCCACCTGGCGAGCGCCGTCGTCGAAATCCGTTCCCTTGACCCGGACGGACTGGTTGAGCTGTCGGAGAAGGTGCAGAACATCCTGGAGGGGGCGGCGCTCATGACGGGAACCCGGCTGGAGACTACGTGGGATCCGTTCCCCGCGTACTTGCCGGTCCGCAGCAACCAGGCCCTGGCGGCCAGATACCACCGGCATATCTCCGAGCGCGGGCGCAGCATCACCTTGGAAACGGAACTGGTGGGTGGCGGCTGGTCGACCGACCTGGGGAACCTCAGCCTGCGGATTCCGTCCATCCATCCGACGATCAGCATCTCCCGCGAAGCCACGCCCATGCACACGGTGGAGTTCGGCCAGCACGCCATCAGCCCGTCAGGCGACCAAGCCGTAGTGGACGGCGCCATCGGCTTGGCCTTGACCATGGCCGACTATCTGGCAGATGAGCGGCTCCGCGAGCAGGCGCAGTTGGATTTCGAGGCCGCAGGTGGAGCGGTGAACGTGGCGCAACTCCTCACACCACCTTCTGGAAAGTAGCAATGCCGTGTTAAATCCAGTCCATTTGCGCACGCTGTCAGTGGTCCTCCGGACGGGCTCCTTCGCAGACGCTGCCCGTGAGATTGGATACACAGGATCAGCGGTATCCCAACAGGTTGCCGCTCTCGAACGGGCCGTGCAGGCGCCGCTGGTGGAACGCGACGCGCAGAGCATCCGCCCCACGGAGGCGGCGAAGTTCCTGGCCGCCCGGGCAAGCGACATTATCAACGCACTCGTCACGCTGGAGGACGAGATCAAGGGGTTCAGCAAAGGCAACTACGGCCTGATGCGACTGGGGAGCTTCAGTACCGCCAGCCAACGGCTGCTGCCCTCGGGACTGGCGTCCTACCTCCGCCGGCACCCCAACTCCACCGTGGAACTTGAAGAGGACTGCCCTGCCGAACTGGCGGGCATGGTCCGGGATGCTGCCCTGGATGTCGCGGTGGTGTTCCACTACGACCTCGTCCCGCAGCAGTGGCCCTCCAATGTTGCGGCCGTTCCACTGCTGGCCGAGGAACTCATGCTCCTGCTGCCGGAGAACCACAGGCTTGCCGGGGCCGACTCCATCACTCTCCAGGATCTGGCAAAGGAGGGCTGGGTGTCCACCAAGGAGGACTCCTCCGGTGACGCATGCCTCAGGCACCTGTGTGCGAGTGGAGGGTTCGCGCCGCGCATCAGTGTGCGGAGCAACAACTACGACGCCATCCGCGGCATGGTGCGGTCCGGGGTGGGCATTGCGCTCGTGCCAGCGCTCGACCATGTTGCTACGGACAAGATCGTGGCCAGGACCATCAGCGGCTGCGTCGCCCGGCGGCATATCTCCGCCCTTCACCAGAAGTCGGAGACCGGCGTTTCCATCACCAGCATCCTGCAATGCCTCGGCCGCTCGGCGGACCGCCTTGCCGCCTCAGCGCCCGGCATCTCCCGTCAGACGAAGCAGCCCGATGCTGTGGTGCCGCTCGGCTACCTGACGAGCCTCCGCGCGTCGTAATCTCACCCAACTGGGTCGCATTTGTGCGCGTTTTGTACGCTCAAAAAGCGCACAAATTCGACCGACGTGGGGGCGCCGGCGGTGCGTTTGCGGACCCCGAGCTCGGGAGTGAACACGACGGCGCGGTGCTTGGTCCCACCGCTCTCCTGCTCCTCGGCGAGAAGCTCGACGGCGGTCCGCCCCAGCGCCTCGGTGGGCTGGCGGATGGAGGACAACGGGACGACTGCGGAGATGGCGAAATCGATGTCGTCGTAGCCAATCAGCGCCACGTCCTCCGGAATGCGAACAGTCCGCAGCATGGTGAGTGACTGCATGACGCCGAGCGCCAGGAGGTCGTTGGAACAGAAGACGGCTTCGGGGCGCTCTCCCGGTTCCCGCTCCACCAGCTTGTTGCCTACCTGCCGTCCCGCCAGGACGGTCTGGCCTGCAGAGTCGAGGACCTCAATGGATGCACCTTCCACCTCGGAAACAGCACGTTGCGCACCCTTAAGGCGGTGCGCCACCTGGCGGATGGAGGGGCTGCCCACAAAAGCCAAACGACGGCGGCCGATGTCCAGCAGGTGCCGGGCGGCCAGATAGCCACCTTCTTCGTCATCAACGGAGACCGAGCTGCAGCGGCCTTCATCAGCGAGCTGGTCCACCAACACCGTGGGCACGCCGCGCTCGCGCAGGGTATCGATCCGTTCGGAAACATCGCACACGGGTGAGATGAGCAGACCCTGGACACGCTGCTCCTGGAACAGGTCCATGTAATGCGCTTCGCGGGCAGCATCCTGGCCACTGTCCCCCACGAGGACTACACTCCCCATCGCCGTTGCGGCGTCCTCGGCCGCCCGGGCGACAGACGAAAAGAAGGGGTTTCCGACGTCGAGTACCACCAAGCCGATGGTGCGGCTCTGGCCTGCGCGGAGTTGCCGGGCAGCGTCGTTGCGGACGAAACCCAGTTCAGCGATGGACTTGAGGACGCGCTCCTTGGTCCGCTGCGACACCCTGTCCGGGTAATTCAGCACATTGGACACGGTACCCACGGCAACCTTGGCATGGGTGGCGACGTCTTTGATGCTCGCTGTTTGGGACATGCTTTCCGATCTCCCCGGGCTCGAATTCTCAAGTACAGGCAATGCCTTGACACCCCCTTTTGTGCGGGGTAGTTTGAATCGTAACAAATGAAACGATTCAAAGACGAGTAACCCCGGAGAACCACAGATGAGGGTATGTTTCCGCTCCTCCGTCCAGCCAGAGTTGATGGACGAGTACAAGCGCCGCCACGCCGCCGTATGGCCGGAAATGCTCCGTGCGCTCAAAGATGCGGGCTGGAACAACTACTCGCTCTTTCTGGCGTCAGACGGACAGTTGATCGGCTACTTGGAATGTGAGGACTACCAGGCGGCACAAGCCCGAATGGCCCTCACGGAGGTCAACGCACGATGGCAGACCGAGATGGCCACACTCTTTGCCAACAGCGATGTCCCTCCGGACGAGGGCTTCGAAATCGTCGAGGAAGTTTTCAACCTGGAAGACCAACTGGCTTCGGCTTCCGAAGCCGGCAACGCCCCTACCCATCAGAAGGAACAAGCATGAACACCACAGAATCGGCCCTTGGCCGCTTGGGGGAACTGGCCATTGAAGTGCCGTCCTGGGCCTATGGGAATTCGGGGACCCGGTTCAAGGTCTTCGGCACTCCGGGTACGCCTCGCACCGTCCAGGAGAAGATCGCCGACGCCGCGAAGGTTCACGAGCTCACGGGGCTCGCACCTACTGTGGCGCTGCATATCCCGTGGGACAAGGTGGAGGACTACTCGGAGCTCCGGGAGTATGCGGAAGGGCTCGGCGTTGGTTTGGGCACGATCAACTCGAACACGTTCCAGGATGATGAGTACAAGTTCGGTTCCCTGACTTCGTCCAACGAATCGGTCCGCCGCCGGGCGATTGAGCATCACTTGGACTGCATCGGGATTATGCACGCCACCGGTTCCCGGGATTTGAAGATCTGGCTGGCCGACGGCACAAATTACCCGGGCCAGGACGACATGCGCGGCCGGCAGGACCGCTTGGCCGAGTCGCTCCAGGAAATCTACGCTGCCTTGGGCGATGAGCAGCGGCTGGTGTTGGAGTACAAGTTCTTCGAGCCCGCTTTCTACCACACCGATGTTCCGGACTGGGGTACCTCCTACGCCCAGACACTTGCCTTGGGTGAGAAGGCCTTCGTGTGCCTGGACACCGGCCACCACGCCCCGGGCACCAATATCGAGTTCATCGTGATGCAGCTCCTGCGCCTGGGCAAGCTCGGGTCGTTCGACTTCAACTCCCGCTTCTACGCCGATGACGACCTGATCGTCGGCGCGGCTGACCCGTTCCAGTTGTTCCGCATCATGCACGAGGTCATCCGCGGTGGCGGCTTCGGTGCAGAATCGGGAGTTGCGCTCATGCTGGACCAGTGCCACAACCTGGAAGAGAAGATCCCGGGCCAGATCCGCTCGGTGCTCAACGTGCAGGAAATGACTGCCCGCGCCCTGCTGGTGGACACCGCAGCATTGAACGAGGCCCAGCGTGCCGGGGATGTCCTGGCCGCGAACGGCATTTTCAACGATGCCTTCTACACCGATGTCCGCCCGGTCCTGGCCGAATGGCGTGAATCCCGCGGCCTGCCCGCCGACCCGATCGCTGCCTACAAGGCCAGCGGCTACCAGAAGAAGATCAACGAGGACCGCGCAGGCGGCCAGCAAGCCGGATGGGGCGCTTAATTCAAATGAGCAACAAAACTGTTGAAGACCTGATCACCCGTTCCAACCGCCTCGGCGCGGACAAGCGGAACACCAACTTCGCCGGCGGCAACACCTCCGCCAAGGGCACCGAGAAGGACCCGGTCACCGGCCAGGACGTCGAGCTCCTCTGGGTCAAGGGATCCGGCGGTGACCTGGGCACCCTGAAAGCGGAGAACCTTGCTGTCCTCCGGCTCGACCGGCTCCAGGCGCTCAAAGCCGTGTACCCCGGCGTCGAGCGTGAAGACGAAATGGTGGCCGCGTTCGATTACTGCCTGCACGGCAAGGGCGGCGCAGCGCCGTCGATCGATACCGCCATGCACGGCCTGGTGGACGCCGCGCACGTGGACCACCTGCACCCGGACTCGGGCATTGCGGTCGCGACGGCGGTGGACGGCGAAGCGCTCACGTCCAAGATTTTCGGTGACAAGGTGGTGTGGGTTCCCTGGCGTCGTCCCGGGTTCCAGCTGGGTTTGGATATCGCAGCGATCAAGGAAGCCAACCCGCAGGCCATCGGCACCATCCTGGGCGGGCACGGCATCACCGCGTGGGGCGCCACGTCCGAGGAGGCCGAGGCCAACTCCCTCTGGATCATCGACACCGCCGAAACCTACATCAAGGAGAACGGCAAGGAACAGCCCTTCGGCCCTGCCCTGCCGGGCTACGGCGCCCTCCCCGAAGCCGAGCGCAGGGCCAAGGCAGCAGCGTTGGCCCCGGTGATCCGCGGCCTGGCCTCCACCGACAAACCGCAGCTGGGGCACTTCAGCGATGACGCCGTCGTGCTTGAATTCCTGGCCGCGACCGAGCACCTGCGCCTTGGCGCGCTCGGCACCTCCTGCCCGGACCACTTCCTCCGTACCAAGGTCAAACCCCTCATCCTCGACCTGCCCGCGGACGCCTCCATCGAAGACTCCGTGGCCCGCCTGAAGGAGCTGCACGCCGAATACCGGCAGGACTACCAGGCCTACTACGACCGCCACGCGGACGCAGATTCACCCGCGCTGCGCGGCGCGGACCCGGCGATCGTGCTGGTCCCGGGCGTGGGTATGTTCTCCTTCGGCAAGGACAAGCAGACCGCACGGGTGGCCGGGGAGTTCTATATCAACGCGATCAATGTGATGCGCGGGGCCGAGGCGATCTCCACGTACGCCCCGATCGAGGAATCCGAGAAGTTCCGCATCGAATACTGGGCCCTGGAAGAAGCCAAGCTCGCCCGCATGCCCAAACCCAAGTCCCACGCGACCCGCATCGCTTTGGTGACCGGTGCGGCGTCGGGCATCGGCAAGGCCATCGCCACCCGTCTGGCGTCCGACGGCGCCTGCGTGGTGATTGCCGACCTCAACCTTGAGAACGCGGAGAAGGTTGCAGAGGAACTGGGGGGACCCGACGTCGCCATCGGCGTCCAGGCCGACGTGACCGACGAAGCCCAGATCGACGCCGCGATCGCCGAGGCCGTGCTCGCCTTCGGTGGCCTGGACCTGGTGGTCAACAACGCCGGCCTGTCCATCTCCAAGCCGTTGCTGGAAACCACCGAGAAGGACTGGGACCTGCAGCACAACGTCATGGCCAAGGGCTCGTTCCTGGTGTCCAAGGCCGCAGCGAAGGTCATGATCGACCAGGGCCTGGGCGGAGACATCATCTACATCTCCTCCAAGAACTCCGTGTTCGCCGGCCCGAACAACATCGCCTACTCCGCCACCAAAGCCGACCAAGCCCACCAGGTCCGCCTGCTCGCCGCGGAACTCGGCGATCACGGCATCCGCGTCAACGGCATCAACCCCGACGGCGTGGTCCGCGGCTCCGGCATCTTCGCCGGCGGCTGGGGAGCCAAGCGGGCGGCTGTGTACGGGGTGGACGAGCAGGAACTGGGCAAGTACTACGCCCAACGCACCCTCCTCAAACGCGAAGTGCTCCCCGAACACGTAGCCAACGCCGCCGCAGTGCTCACCAGCAACGAACTCTCCCACACCACCGGCCTCCACATCCCCGTGGACGCCGGCGTCGCGGCAGCGTTCCTCCGATAGGTCACATCGTGAACAACGCTGCAACGACGAGCACCGCCCCGGCCAACGCCGGGGCGGTGCCCGCTCCCCATGCCAAACAAGTCTTCGCCGCCATCGACATCGGCGCGTCCTCCGGTCGCGTCATGCTCGGCCGCGTCTGCCCCTCCACAGGCGCCACTCTGGAGACCGTCCACCGTTTTCCCAACGGGGTCGTGGAGCTCGACGGCGGACTCCACTGGGACTTCGACGCCCTCTTCGCCGAGGTACTCAAGGGCCTGGCGGCCGCTGCTTCGGTAGCAGCGGCGAAGGGGGAACGGATCGCCAGCATTGGGATCGATACGTGGGCGGTGGACTACGGACTGGTGAACTCTTCGGGGGAATTGGTCTCAGTGCCCTTCAGCTACCGCGACGAGCGCAGCCGTTCCACCGTCTCACGGGTCCACGCGGCCATCCCCCCGGAGAAGCTCTACGCGACCACGGGATTGCAGTTCCTGCAGTTCAACACCGTGTACCAACTCGCCGCCGAGGCAGTGCTCGACGGATTGCAGGCACTTCTCATCCCGGACCTGATCGCCTTCCTCCTGACCGGAGTCCGCCGGACCGAAGCCACGAACGCGTCCACCACCGGGCTGTTCGATGCTGTTTCCGGCCAGTGGGCCACAGAGTTCCTGGACGCCTTGGGGCTGTCACGGGACATCTTCCCACCGCTCATCCAACCCGGGGAAACAGTCGGCACCCTCCTGCCTGCGATCCGCGAGCAGACCGGGCTTCCCGAGGACACCGTCGTAGTTGCCGTGGGTTCCCACGACACCGCCTCGGCCGTCGCAGCCGTCCCCGCGCTGGACCAGGATTTCGCCTACATTTCCTCCGGCACGTGGTCCCTGGTGGGCGTGGAGCTGGATGCACCGGTGCTCACTGAAGCCAGCCGGACAGCGAACTTCACCAACGAGCGCGGCGTGGACGGAACCATCCGCTACCTTCGCAACGTCGGCGGGCTGTGGTTGCTCAGCGAATGCCAACGCACCTGGGCAGCCCAGGGCTTCAGCCAATCACTGCCTGCCCTGCTCGACGCCGCCGCGGCATTGCCGCCGGGTGGTCCGCAGATCAACGCTGACGATCCCACGTTCACGGCGCCGGACAACATGCCCGAACGCATCCGCGCAGCCGTTCGGCACAACGGCGACGTACTCGCGGACCGGCCTGCCGCCGTCGTGCGCTGCATCATGGACAGCCTTGCAGCAGGTTACGCACGGACGCTGGCCGACGCCGAACGGCTCACCGGCCGCAGCACCAGCGTGGTGCACATAGTGGGCGGCGGCTCCCAGAACCGGCTCCTCTGCCAACTGACCGCGGACGCTACCGGCAAACCCGTGATCGCGGGGCCGGTGGAGGCGACCGCGCTGGGCAATGTGCTGGTGCAGGCCCGGGCCGCCGGAGTGGTCACGGGCGGGCTGGCTGAACTGCGCTCGCTTGTGGCCTCAGGTACGGAACTGGTGCGCTACGAGATTGGTCGTCAGAGTCCCGTCACCGTATAGCGGCGCTGGATGCCGGCCGTGGCCCGGCCCCATTCGCTGGCAGCGACGCGGTCTTGGTGTGCCCTGAATGATGCGGCGTCGTCGAACAATTCATCGACCTGCCACACGCAGGGGTCCTCGGTTGCGTTCACTTGGAAGGAGACGCAGCCGGGTTCGGCGAGCGTCAATTCGACGTGGCGGGCCAGATGCTCGACGACGATCGCCGCCTCATCCAGGTCCTGGCAGACGAGTTGCCCAGTAAGACGTACTTCGGTCATGGTTCCTCCTGTTCGCGGGAAACGTGCGTGGTCGCCGGAACTTTCCAGGGGTCCTGGCGTGTTTGCCGCGACTTCACGATTCCGGCCCGGCGCGGCCACGCGCTACCCCATCACCCACGCCGCCCCCAGCAGCAGCGGCACTGCAAGGATTGACGTGGTCACGGCGGTTGATTGTGCGATCTTCTGGCCCACCCCATACCTGAGTGCATAGAGCACCACGTTCTGCCCGGTGGGGAGGATTGCGCAGGCCGTGACAACAAAGGTGCTGAAGGAATCGAGGCGGAAAACAAAGACCGCCAGCACCCACGCCATTGCCGGCTGGATCACGGATTTCAAGGCGATGGCCAGCGCCGTGGGAGCCCTCTCCCCGATCCCCTGCCCGGCGGACAATCCATGCAACGACATGCCAAAAATGATCAGCATGAGCGGCACCGCGAGTTGGGCCACAAGCCTGAGGGGATCGAGCGTCCACGACGGTAACTCGATGCCCAAAGCGCTCACAATGACACCGAGGATCGCCGCCACGGTCACGGGGTTCCTGAAAGGCGTGGCCAGGATCCGCCACACGGAAACTTTGGTGGCAGTCGGGTTCGTGAGGTCAAGGATGGTCAGGGCGATCGGTGTCACCACGGCCAGCTGGAACAACATGATGGGCACCACGTAGGTGGTGCTGCCCAGGATGTATTGGGACAGCGGGACGCCCAAATTGGTCGAGTTCACAATGCCCGTGGCCAAAGCGCCGATCGTGGTTCGCCTGACACCCCAGCGGAAAATTGCGCCGGCCAGGGCAAACACCAGCATGACAGCCGAGGCCGTAACCAACGAGATCAAGCCCGTCGGGCTCAGGACATCGCTGATGTGCCGGGACGCAATCGTGGAGAACATCAGGCTCGGCAAGCCCACCATGAACGTGAGCGTCGAGAGCACCTTGCTGCCCTGCGGCCCCAAGGCGTTGGTCTTGCCCAGGACGTAACCAACCAACAGGACCACGCCCACCACAAAGAAGCCTTTCAGTACTCCGTCCAAGCTTCTTGTCCTTTGATTCGGCGATGGTGGCCCCCAGCGATGGTAACCGCTTTCACGCCGCCCAGGGCCCGAACGTCTGCTACGTCACAGCGCCCGTGAAGGGTCCCGCGCTAAACTGATCGCATTATGATCCGCACAATGTTCAAGTCCAAGATTCACCGCGCTACGGTGACTCATGCCGACCTCCACTATGTCGGTTCGGTCACCGTTGACCTGGACCTTCTGGACGCTGCCGACATCCTCCCCGGCGAACTCGTCTCCATTGTGGACATCACCAACGGGGCCCGCCTGGAGACCTACACCATCGCCGGCGAGCGCGGTTCGGGCGTGATCGGCATCAACGGTGCCGCTGCGCACCAGGTCCATGTGGGCGACCTCGTCATCCTGATCACGTACGCGCAGATGACCACGGAAGAGGCCAAGTCCTACGAGCCCAGAGTGGTCCATGTAGGTGCGGACAACCAGATCCTGCAACTCGGCAACGATCCTGCCGAGGCGCACACTCCGGGCCTGATGCGCCCGCCGCACGCCTTGAGCAACGCGGCGCATCTCAGCTGACCCAGCCACACGCATAACCACGACGGCGGCACTCACGCGGGTGCCGCCGTCGTGCTTTAACGCGGTGTCCGGATGACGGACGATTGGCCCGAAAACGCTTACTGACCCAATAAATCTGATTAGGCTGGGACGGTGACCCACCGCTTCCCTGCCAGCACGCCGCCATGATCGGTGTCCTGTCCGGTTTCTTCGTGGTGTGGGCCATCATCCTGGTGGGCATGTTCGTTGGCCGGCGCAACATCCTCGGGGAGAACGCGCGGTCGGTCCTCAGCTCGTTGACGTTCTTCGTCGCCAGCCCGGCCCTGCTGTTCGAGACGTTGAGCAAGGCCAAACTGCACGATGTGTTCGCGGCGCCCCTGCTGGTTACGGCAGTCGGGGCGACCATCACCGGGCTATTGTTCTTCCTCATCGCCAAGTTCTGGTTGAAGCGGAGCCTGCCGGAGTCGCTCATGTCCTCCATGAGTTCGTCGCTGGCCAACTCCGCGAATCTCGGCATCCCCATTGCGGTGTTTGTCCTGGGAGATGCGAGTTACGTTGCCCCGCTGCTCATTTTCCAGCTGGCCTTCTTTACCCCGCTCTACCTGATGGCCCTGGATGCGAGCACCAGCACGCACCGGACCACTCCCCTGCGCTTCCTGCTGATGATCGTGAAGAACCCGATGATTGTGGGCTCGGCTTTGGGTCTGATCGTGGCCGGCACGGGGTTCCAGGTGCCGACGCTGATCCTGGAGCCGATCCATCTCATCGGTGGCGCAGCGATTCCGGCCATGCTGATGGCGTTTGGTATGAGCCTCAATGGTTCACGGCCCCTGCAGAAGTCTGAAGGCAGACAGCTGGACACCCTCCTGGCGAGCGGCTTCAAGCTGATCGTGCACCCCTTGATCGCCTACCTGTTTGCCCGCTTCGCGTTGAACATGGACGGCCATGCCTTGTTCGCGGTGGTGGTGACCTCCGCGCTGCCCACCGCCCAGAACGTGTTCGTCGCGGCCAACCGGTATCAGGCGGGCATCACGGTGGCCAAGGACACGGTGCTCATTACGACCATCGTTGCCGTCCCCGCGATGATCGCCATAGCTCTGCTGCTCACCTAACCGCCCCCTCACCCAAGTAGGTCGCATTTGTGCGCGTTTTGACGGGGCGGTTTCTAGCGGTTATCGCAACAGGAAGGTTCTGATCATCTCATTTGGGGTGCAGAAGTCGAATCGTTGGCG
>NZ_JBQLIS010000016.1:0-91231 GCF_052156435.1 Paenarthrobacter sp. NCHU4564 | reverse complement strand
GGCTTCTCCGACACCCGCGCCGCCGCCCGCCGCTACTTCAAAAACGACACCCACTCCATCGTCACCAAAACCCTGCAACTCCTCGCCGCGAAGGGCGAAGTTGACGCAGATGCGGTGGAAAAGGCCATCGACAAGTACCGGCTCCTGGACGTGAATGCCGGCACCACCGGCGGAGCAGGCGGCGACGCCTAGCCTCCCCCGACCCAGCGGCGGCTTCCACCGGAAGGTGGGGGCCGCCGTCGGGCTTTAACGGGGTCTGGAAGCCTGCCGCCGGAGGGTGACCGGCGACATCACCAGTTGTAGCCTTCGCACAAATGGAGCTTGCCAACGAAGCGCCGTATGCTCGTCTCATGGCTGAGTCGACCAAGACCCCCGTCAAGCGCAAGACAGCAACCCCGGCATTGTCTCCCGAGAAAGCCGAAACCCTGCGCCAGCTCCGCGCCAACGTCGGCCAGTTGTCCACCACCACCATGCGGCAATTGGAAAAATCCCTCCCCTGGTACAGCCGGTTGAGCTCCGATGAACGGTCTGCCCTGGGGCTGGTCGCGCAGAACGGCATCGCAGCCTTCGTCACCTGGTACGAGCGCCCCAGCTCACCGTCGTGGATCCTCACCGACGTCTTTGGCAACGCACCCACGGAGCTGACCCGGTCCATCAGCCTGCAAAAGGCCCTCCAGCTGATCCGGATCGTGGTGGAAGTGGTCGAAGACCAGGTGCCGGTGATTGCCCCGGAACCAGACCAGCCCTCGCTGCGGGAAGCAGTTCTCCGGTACTCGCGGGAAGTCGCCTTTGCCGCCGCTGACGTGTACGCCCGCGCTGCCGAATCCCGGGGGTCGTGGGATACCCGCCTGGAGGCCCTGATCGTCGACGCCATCCTGCGCGGGGAAAATACCGATGCCCTCCGGTCAAGGATTGCCGCGCTCGGGTGGAAGGCACAGGAACGGTTCACCGTCATGGTGGGCAACTCCCCGTCGGAGCCAAGCGCCAGCTACGTCAGCGAACTCCGCCGGACCGCAGGACGGTTCGCCGAAGACGCCCTCGTGGGCATCCAGGGCGACCGGCTCATCCTGATCCTCGGCGGCGTCCAGGACCGTGACACGGCCTACGTCAAACTCAGCGAACTTTTCGCACCGGGAGCCGTTGTCTACGGGCCGGAGGCCGGATCGCTTCTTGAGGCCAGCAGTTCCGCCCAGGCCGCTTTTGCCGGGCTCACCGCCGCGCGGGCATGGCCGTCTGCTCCCCGGCCGGTCGCTGCCGACGATCTGCTGCCCGAGCGTGTCGTATCCGGCGACGACGCGGCCCGCAGGTCACTCATCAAGAACATCTACCGGCCCCTTCTCGCAGCCTCCAACGGGCTGGTGGAAACCTTGGGAACCTACTTGGAACTGGGGCATTCACTTGAAGCCACGGCACGTGAATTATTCGTCCACGCCAACACCGTGCGCTACCGTTTGAAGCGTGTTTGCGACGTGACAGGGTGGGATCCCCTGCTTCCGCGGGAAGCTTTCGTCCTCCAGACAGCCCTTGTGGTGGGTCGCTTGTCGGCTCCTCCGAAGACCTCTCCGGAGCGTCACGGATCGCGTTCACAGAACTGAACCGTTGTAGACTTCCTACAAACTGACCCAGTGAGCTTGGTGCACCAAAACACCAGAGGATCACGTGGCAATTTGGAAAGCTGGATACGTGCTTGCAATCGTCTGCCCTGGACAGGGCTCCCAGACCCCTGGATTTTTGGCCCCATGGCTGGAACTCCCCTCCGTCGAAGAACAATTGGCTGGCTTGAGCGAGATCGCAGGCATCGACCTCAAGGCCCACGGCACCACCTCCGACGAGGAAACCATCAAGGACACCGCAGTGGCCCAACCACTGATCGTTGCCGCAGGCCTCGTGGCCGCCTCGTCGCTGTTCGACGTCGAACTCAACACGCTTCCGGTGGTCCTTGCCGGCCATTCCGTTGGCGAGATCACGGCCTCGGCCCTGGCAGGTGTGCTGACGGATAAGGAAGCCATGACGTTCGTGCGTGAACGCGCCAACAGCATGGCCAAAGCAGCCGCCGTCACTCCCACCGGTATGAGCGCCGTGGTAGGCGGGGACCCCACTGAGGTCCTGGACGCCATCAAGGCCTCCGGGGCCACCCCGGCAAACGTCAACGGCGCAGGACAGACCGTTGCCGCCGGGACGTTCGAACAGCTCAAGAGCCTCGCGGAAAACCCGCCGGCCAAGGCACGGGTCATTCCCCTGAAAGTTGCGGGCGCCTTCCACACCGAACACATGGCACCGGCCGTCAGCGCGCTCGAGGCCCTCAAGCCCTCACTTTCCCCGCAGGACCCCACCGTTCCGCTGCTATCCAACTTCGACGGCAAGGAAGTAACCACGGGAACGGCCGCCGTCGACAGCCTGATCGCCCAGGTCTCACGCCCGGTCCGCTGGGACCAGTGCATGGAGACCCTGGTTGCCCGCGGCGTGACCGGTGTCATTGAACTCGCTCCCGCAGGAACCCTCGCGGGACTGGCCAAGCGGGGGATGCCTGGAGTCAAGACGGTTGCCGTCAAAACGCCCGAAGACCTCACCGCCGCTCTGGCACTGTTTGCCGAACTGGAGGGACAGGCATGAGCACCCCGGTTCTGAAGCAGGCCCCCGTCAACGCGTACTCGCGGATCCACGGCATCGGCGCCTACCGTCCGGACATCACCGTAACGAACGAGGACGTCTGCCAGTGGATCGACTCCTCCGATGAATGGATCCGCCAGCGCACCGGCATCATCACGCGGCACCGTGCTGCCGCCGACGTCAGCGTGATCGACATGGCCGAGGGCGCAGCGCGCGAAGCCCTCCAGCAGGCCGGCATCGAGCCGTCGCAACTGGGCGGCGTCATCGTCTCCACGGTGACCCATCCGTACGCAACCCCCTCCGCTGCCGCGGCGCTTACCGATCGTCTGGGTGCGACGCCGGCTCCGGCCTTTGACATCTCGGCCGCCTGCGCCGGGTACTGCTACGGAGTTGCCCAGGCAGATGCCCTGGTGCGCTCAGGTGCTGCTGAATACGTCCTTGTTGTCGGCGCGGAGAAACTCTCCGATGTCATCGACAACCACGAACGCACCATCTCCTTCCTCCTGGGAGACGGCGCCGGCGCAGTGGTGGTCGGGCCTTCCGATACTCCAGGCATCGGCCCGTCCGTGTGGGGATCCGACGGCAGCAAGTGGGACGCCATCGGCATGACCCACTCCCTGGTGGACGTGAAGAACCTCGGAGAGTCCGCCCGCCACTCGGACGAAACCGACGACCCCGCCATCCTTTCCGCCGCCCAGGACGTCTGGCCTACCCTGCGGCAAGACGGCCAGACCGTGTTCCGGTGGGCGGTCTGGGAAATGGCAAAGGTTGCCCAGCAGGCACTGGACGCAGCAGGCATCCAGCCCACGGACCTGGCAGCCTTCGTTCCCCACCAGGCGAACATGCGCATCATCGATGAGATGGTCAAGAAGCTCCAGCTTCCCGAGTCCGTGGTGATCGGCCGCGACATCGCCCAGGCCGGAAATACCTCGGCAGCATCCATTCCGCTGGCAACCCACCGGCTGCTCCAGGAGAACCCCGGGCTCAGCGGTGGACTCGCCCTGCAAATCGGTTTCGGCGCCGGACTGGTATTTGGCGCCCAGGTAGTCGTCCTTCCCTAGGGTCGGCACCGCAACAGACCTGGTAGACCCTGGCGGGCCACCAGTCAACTGAATATGACTTACAAACCCAAGCCGTAATCCACGGTTTGTCCCCCTTTCCGGCAGCAGCCGGTCCAACAAGAAAAGGAGCCGATCATGGCTAGCAACGAAGAGATCCTGGCCGGCCTGGCTGAAATCGTCAACGAAGAGACCGGCCTGGCCACCGAAGCCGTCGAGCTGGACAAGTCCTTCACCGAGGACCTGGACATCGACTCCATCTCGATGATGACCATCGTGGTCAACGCCGAAGAGAAGTTCGGCGTGCGCATCCCGGACGAAGAGGTCAAGAACCTCAAGACCGTCGGTGACGCAGTGAGCTTCATCGCCAACGCCCAGGCCTAAGGCCTGATTTCCTGTGCCGGGCCAGGGTACTGACCCTGCGCCCGGCACAGCCGCACCACAGCCCAAAGATTTTCCGGCCGCGTCCTGGCTTTACCCGCAGGATGGACGGCTGATCCGACAGAGAGTGATCGAATGGCACGCAAAGTAGTCATAACCGGTCTGGGGGCCACCACTCCCATCGGCGGCGACGTACCCACCATGTGGCAGAACGCGCTGAAAGGGGTCTCAGGTGCCCACACACTCCACGACGAGTGGGTAACCAAGTACGACCTCCCCGTCCACTTTGCTGCACGGTGCTCGACGCCGGCTCTTGATGTCCTGAGCCGTGTTGAAGCCAAGCGCATGGACCCTTCCACGCAGTTTGGCGTTATCGCTGCCCGCGAAGCCTGGGCGGACGCCGGCATCGACAACATCGACCACGACCGCCTTGCCGTAGCTTTCGCCACCGGCATCGGCGGCGTCTGGACCCTCCTGGACGCCTGGGACACGCTCAAGGAAAAAGGTCCCCGCCGGGTCCTTCCCATGACCGTGCCCATGCTCATGCCCAACGGTGTGGCGGCCGCAGTCAGCCTCGACCTCGGCGCCCGCGCCGGCGCGCACACCCCTGTTTCCGCCTGTGCATCCGGCACCGAAGCCATGCACCTCGGCCTGGACCTGATTCGTTCCGGTAAGGCAGACGTTGTCATGTGCGGAGGTGCAGAGGCAGCCATCCACCCGATGCCCCTGGCAGCGTTCTCCTCCATGCAGGCACTCTCGCGCCGCAACGACGAACCCGAGCGCGCTTCCCGTCCGTACGACACCGATCGTGACGGCTTCGTGATGGGCGAAGGTGCGGGTGCGCTGGTACTCGAGGCCGAGGAACACGCCATTGCCCGCGGTGCCCGCATCTATGCCGAGCTTGCAGGTACTTCGGTCACGGCCGACGCCTACCACATCACGGCACCGGATCCCGAAGGCCTCGGCGCTACCCGCGCCCTGAAGGCGGCGATGTTCGACGGCCGCATCCAGGCAGCCGACGTGGTCCACGTCAACGCGCACGCCACGTCCACCCCCGTGGGCGACAAACCCGAGTACACGGCCCTCCGTGCTGCCCTCGGCTCGCACGTGGACAACGTGGCCGTGTCTGCCACCAAGTCGCAGATGGGCCACCTGCTTGGTGCCTCCGGGGCTGTGGAAGCAGTGCTGACGGTGCTTGCAGTTCACGAGCGGAAGGCACCGGTCACCATCAACCTGGAGAACCAGGACCCGGAGATCCCCCTCGACGTCGTTACGTCGGTCCGCGACCTCCCGGCCGGCGACATTGTGGCGTTGAGCAACTCCTTCGGCTTCGGTGGCCACAACGCGGTCATCGCTGTCCGCAGCATCTAGAAACACCAGCTCACGCAAAGCAGGGCCCCACCGCTGTTCACGGGTGGGGCCCTGCTTTTTTGCTATGGAAAGGGAAAGGTTCGCCGGTTACCCGACCTGATGCAGCCACCGGACCGGGGCGCCCTCTGCAGCGTGGCGGAAAGGCTCCAGCTCTTCATCCCAGGCTTCGCCCAAGGCAAGGGACAATTCGTGGTAGACAGCCGAAGGATCGCCCGCTCCTGACTCGTAGGCGTAACGGATCCGGTCTTCACTGACCATGATGTTCCCGTGGACATCCGTGACCGCGTGGAAGATTCCGAGCTCCGGGGTGTGTGACCACCGGGCACCGTCCACGCCCTGGCTTGGTTCTTCAGTTACCTCATAGCGCAAATGGGCCCACCCACGCAGAGCAGACGCCAAAAGGGCGCCGGTGCCTGGGGCGCCGGTCCAGGACAACTCGGCGCGGAACATTCCCGGCGCGGCAGGTTGCGGGGTCCACTCAAGATCGGTCCGCTTGTCAACGACCGATCCAATGGCCCACTCCACGTGGGGGCACAGGGCCGTTGGGGCCGAGTGCACGAACAGGACACCGCGGGTTGTTGCAACAGACATTCCATCCTCCATAGCTGTAGGTACGTCTTCCCCAACGACCTCCACTGGATGGTTGTTTGCTGCCCCCCTGCCATGCGACGTGGCTCCTGCAAACTATGAAGTTATGGACACCGGCTGCTCCGCACGCGAAGCATGGTGCTTTGATTGTTACACAGAACGAACCCTCAACCATACATTGAAGGTTCGGCCTTGGTGCTTACATTGTGCCGTACCAGTAACCTTTCCGCCAGTGCGGGCCACCGGACGTCATGTTCACGCCCTTGGATGGGCCTGCTGGTAACTCTTCCGTAGCCGCTCCACGGAGACATGGGTGTAGATCTGGGTGGTGGCAAGACTGCTGTGCCCCAGAATCTCCTGCACGGCACGCAGGTCCGCGCCACCGTCCAGCAAGTGCGTGGCGGCACTGTGCCGCAGGGCGTGCGGCCCCGTCGCAGCAGTGTCACCGAGCGCGTGGAGGACCTCTTCCACCACACTGCGCACCTGGCGCTGATCCACCCTCTTGCCACGGGCTCCGAGGAACAATGCAGGACCGCTGCCGGCTGTCACCACCGCGGGGCGTCCCCTCCTAAGCCAGTCGTCGACGGCGACCGCGGCCGGGACGCCGAAAGGCACGGTTCGTTCCTTGTTGCCTTTGCCGATGACGCGGAGGGTGCGCCGGTCGGGATCGAGGTCATCGATGTCCAGTCCGGCCAACTCTCCAACACGGATGCCCGTGGCATACAACAGTTCCACCATGGCCCGGTTCCGCACGGCGAGCGGGTTCCCGTCCTCGGCGGCGTCCCCGAGACTGCTGACGGCCCGGTTGACCTGTTGCTGTTGCAGCACGCCAGGCAGCGCTTTATCCCGCTTGGGGGCCTGTAAGCGGATTGCGGGGTCCACGGAGATCAGTTCCTCCCTCAGGGCCCACTTGGTGAACGAGCGTGCCGTAGCTGCGCGCCGCGCCAACGTGGACCGCGCCACCCCCGCTTCGCTTTGTGCACCCAACCACCGGCGGAGCGTGCCAAGTTCAAGGTCCGGCAACTCCTTGGCGCCCTCCAGGGCAGCGAATTCAAGCAGGCTCCGGACGTCCGCGAGGTAGGCCCGGATGGTGTGTTCCGACCGGGCGCGTTCCCCGGCAAGGTAGCGTCGGAACCCGTCCAGGTTTGCCTCGAATGGGTCTTGGGTGGATTCTCCGTCCATACTCCCAACTGTGCCAGCAATGGCTCCCCCTGTGCTGAATCAACATGCATGGCGAGGTCAGTTGCCTAGGCCTTCCTGGTTCTTTTCCAGGCACCCCGCTCCGAGGCCGCCAAACCCAGGAGTCCCAGGCGGCCCAAGCCGGCACGAACGGCATCGGGGCTTAATCCGGCCACCGCTGCCAGCTTCTCCACAGAGCTGGCGGAACGGAGCGGGAGCGCATCCAGCAGGATCAGGTCCTCCAGGGACAGGCCGTCGTGTTCCTGCGCACTGGCCGCCCGGTCCGCGGCAGGGGCCTCCCCGTTGCGACCGGCAAGTTCAGCGATCTCGCCAACGTCCGTGACGCAAACGGCGCCGCCATCCCGCAACAACCTGTGGCATCCTGCCGAGTTGGCACTGTGCACGGATCCAGGGACTGCGCCCACGATCCGCCCGATGGTTTCAGCATGGTGGGCGGTGTTGAGGGCGCCGGACCTCCATCGGGCTTCCACCACCACCGTCACGGACGCCATTGCCGCGATGATCCGGTTCCGTTGCAGGAACCGGTAACGCGTTGGCGCCGACCCGGGCGGCACCTCCGAGATCACTGCGCCCTGCTGGGCAACGGCGCGCAGGAGGTCTTCGTTCCCGGAGGGATAGAAGCGATCCACTCCCCCCGCCATGACAGCAATGGTGGGGGTGGCGGTCGCAGCGCCGCTGAGTGCCCCGCGGTGGGCGTGCGCATCTATGCCGTATGCCCCACCGGACACCACGGTGAACCCCCGCTGCGCCAGGCCGTAGGCGAGGTCACCGGTCACAGCTGCACCGTAGCTTGTGCTGTCCCTGGAGCCGACCAGGGACACGCAGTTCCGGAGTACCGGAAGGGGCTCGGCATGGCCGCGCCACCAAAGACACAGCGGTTCCTGGAGCCCGAGATCCTGCAGTTGCTTGGGCCATAGCTCATCTCCCGGCACCATCACCCGACCGCCAAGGCGCTTCATCGTGTCCAGGTCACGTTCCGGTGCAAGATCAGGGACGCGCGGGGACCAGCGGCGCTTGCTCGCTGCCAGCCCGGGCCACGACACCACGCCACCCTCCTCCGCAAGCAGGGTACTGATCTCCTGTTCCAGGGCAGCTCCGGCATCCAACTCCCCCGAGGCAACCCCCAGGGCATCAACAGGACCCACGGCACGGACGAGAGCCAGTCCCGCCATGTCCTGGGGTTCCATCAGCCGCGCCAACGCCGCTCTGGCAAGCCTCATCTTTTCCTGTGTTCCCAACGATCCCAATGCCGGTGCTCCTTTCATCATGCCTGTCATGCCGCAGCCGTGGCTTGCCGGAGGCCAAGTGCTTGTCCGATGTGATCGGGAGAGGGGGTGTCGCACTTTTCAAGGTCCGCAAGCGTCCACGCGAGCCGGAGGACGCGGTCGTAACCCCTGGCCGTGAGGATGCCCCGTTCCAGGGCAGTGTCAAGGATGCGGGTTGTGGCAGGGGGAAGCCTCAACGTGCCGCGAAGGATACGCCCGGGGATCTGGCTGTTGGCCTCCAGCCCCAAGTCCTGCAACCGCTCCCTTTGCCTGCCCCTGGCTACCCGCACCCTGGCGGCGACCGTGGCAGTGTCTTCCCCGTCCCCTGCCTGCCCGAAGCCGGCCAGGGCCACGCGGTGGACCTGGAGCTGGATATCCACCCGGTCCAGCAAGGGCCCGGACATCCTGCCAAAGTAGCGCCTCCGCATGACGGGCGTACAAGTGCAGTCCATTCCCTTGCCGGCAGCCTTCCCGCACGGACACGGGTTGGCGGCAAGAACCAGCTGAAAGCGCGCCGGGTAGGCAGCGGTGCCGGCGGAGCGGTGGATGACCAACTCCCCGCTTTCCAATGGCTGCCGCAGGGCATCCAGGACCCGGCGCTCGTACTCCGGAGCCTCGTCCAGGAAGAGGACACCGCGGTGTGCCCTGGACGCCGCACCAGGACGGGGCAGACCTGAGCCGCCTCCGATGATGGCCGCAGCCGTGGCACTGTGGTGGGGACTCTCAAAGGGTGGCCGGCGGATCAGCTGTGCGGCAGAACCCCGGACCGACGCCAGGGAATGGATGGCTGTCACTTCCATGGATGCCTTGTCCCCCAGGTCCGGAAGCAGGCCAGGCAGACGTTCGGCAAGCATCGTTTTGCCGGCTCCGGGAGGACCCGTCAACAACATGTGGTGGCCGCCGGCAGCGGCGACCTCCAGGGCACGCCTGGCCTCAGCTTGGCCGGCAACATCGCACAGGTCCGGTGCAGTACCCGTGGAGGGGCCGTCATCCCCGGGAACCGGCTCGGGTCCCGGGTTGTAGTCCAGTGCAAGATCCCTGGGATCGGCGCCAAACTCAAAGACAAGCCGGGCAAGAGTCTTGTAGCCCCGAACGTTGGCCCCCGGGACGAGGGCCGCCTCGGCAACGTTCGCCTCGGCGACGACGATGTCCTCGTGGCCGGCCTGGACGGCAGCCATCACCGCTGGAAGGATGCCCCGGACCGGCCGCAGCCTTCCGTCCAGGCCCAGTTCGGCGATGAACACCGTGCCGCTGATGGAGCGGATATCCCCGGCGGCCCGGAGGACCGCCATGGTGATGGCCAGGTCAAAGCCCGACCCTCGTTTGGGCAGCGACGCAGGTATGAGGTTGGCCGTGATCTTCCGGCGGCTCAGCGGTATGCCAGAGTTCAGGGCGGCCGACCGGATCCGTTCCTTGGCTTCGTTCAAGGCAGCATCCGGCAGGCCCAGGATGACGAAGGCGGGCAGGGTTTGCCCGATGTCTGCTTCGACTTCGACGATGTAGCCGTTGAGGCCCACCAGCGCCACACAGTAGCTCCGCCCGACGGCCATCACGCCACCGCCCGCAGGTGTTCAAGCCGGGGTTCACCAACGCCATCGTGGACGACACTGACGACATCTACCCTGATGGCCGGATCGATGGGGCCGTGGTCCCTGCACCAGGCGAAGGCCAGCCGCAGCAACCGGGCCAGTTTGTCCGGCCCCACGGCTTCGAAAGGATGACCGTAGTCAAGGGTGCGGCGGGTCTTCACCTCCACGATGACGACGGTTCCGCCATCCAGTGCAACGATGTCTATCTCACCGTCAGGGCACCGCCAGTTACGGTCCACGATGAGCATTCCCTGGTCTTCAAGGAATCCGGCCGCCGCTGCCTCCCCGGCACGGCCCAGAATGTCTTTGGCTCGCATGAGCACCACCTCCGGTTCCAGCCTTCACGGTGGAGGCTGGAACCGGCAGGGAGCAGGTGGGCTATGTGGGTAACCCTGTTTGTGGAGGAGGAGTCACCCCTAAGGGGGGCTAGTTGCCCAGGTCCCCGAGATCGCCGTCCTTGGGGAGGGCAAGGTCCTCGTTACGGGGCAGTTCCTCCACGTTGACGTCCTTGAAGGTGATGACCCGGACGTTTTTCACGAACCGCGCGGAACGGTAGACATCCCAAACCCAGGCATCCTGGAGCGTGAGGTCGAAATACACCTCTCCGTCGGCACTGCGGGCCTGGAGATCAACGTGGTTGGCAAGATAGAAACGCCTCTCGGTTTCCACCACGTAGCTGAAGAGACCAACGACGTCCCGGTATTCGCGGTAGAGCTGCAGCTCCATGTCGGTTTCATAGTTCTCAAGGTCCTCGGCGCTCATGGTTCCATCTTGCACCATCGGGACCCGCCCCGTGGGCAGGACTACATGAGATGCCAGCTGGTGCGGTGATACGGGCTTGGCCCCTGCAGCCGGAGGACCTCACGATGGGCCGCGGTGGCGTAGCCTTTGTTCTCGTCCCATCCGTAGTGCGGAGCCTCCGCATGGAGCTCCACCATGATCCTGTCCCGCGCTACTTTTGCCAGTACGCTGGCTGCAGCGACACTCAGGCAGCTCATGTCCGCCTTGACCCGGGTGTGCACCGGAGCGTCGCAGGCAGGCTCGCCGGAAGCAGTATCAAAGAGCGATGCCTGGACCTCGGGTGAGAGCCAGTTATGGCTTCCGTCCAGCAACACGGCGTCCGGCGTTACACCGCCCGCCAGAATGTCCACCCACGCCCGGGTACCTGCCAGGCGCAGCGCGGCAATGATGCCGATCCGGTCGATTTCCTGGGCCGAGGCATGACCCACGGCGCTGGCTATTGCCCAGTCCCGGACCAAGGGTTCCAGCCTGTCACGGTCCTCGGGTTTGAGCAGCTTGCTGTCGCGGACGTCGGCCAGCAGGCCGTGGTCCGCGAGGTCCACTACTGTGATTCCCACCGTTACCGGTCCTGCGAGGGCTCCCCTGCCCACCTCATCCACACCGGCGAGCAGCCGGACGCCGGAGGACAGGAAGGAGCGTTCAACGTCCAAGGTCGGGAAAACCGGACCAGTCTCCGCCTGGGGCTTGGCCTTGGTTTTCCCCTTGCCGCGGGACATGCCCGTTTCAGCAGCCGTGGCTGCTGGTGTTTTGGTGATGCCGGTTGCGCGGGCCATTATTTTCCTGATGTACCAGCGGGGACGTCCTTGAAGACATCCGGGTAGTTGTCCAGGACCGTCCAACGGTTGATGGGCCAGGCGATGACGGTGGCTTTGCCTTCGACGTCTTCAATGTTAATGAAACCACCGTTGACCTCTTGGTGCGCGCGGGAATCGGCGGAGTGGTTCCGGTTGTCGCCCATCACCCAGACCTTCCCTTCAGGGACCACGATGTCGAAAGGGCTGGGCTGCGGTACTTCCGCAGGGTTGATATAAGTCTCGTTCAACGGCACACCGTTGATGCTGACCCTGCCGCCGGCATCGCAGCAGGAGACCCTGTCGCCGGGCAGCCCGATGATGCGCTTGACCAAATGCTGCTCATTGTCGTCAGCCATGAGTCCGACGAATTCCAACGTGTCGCCAACCCAGTCCATGGGCCCGGCGGGCTTCTTCTCCACCGGTTCAAGCCAACCCTGGCTGTCCTTGAAGACCACCACGTCGCCGCGCTGCAGTTCAAAGGGGCCCGGTACCAGCAGGTTGATGAAAATCCGGTCGTATACGTCCAGGGTGTTTTCCATGGATTCGGACGGGATGTAGAAGGCGCGGAAGAGAAAGGTCTTCAGCAGGAATGACAGCACCAGCGCAATCGCCACCACGGTGGCAATCTCCTTCAGCCAAACGAGCGCCAGGTTCTGGCGCGGTTTGCCGTCCGTCCCGGTGGCGTCGGAACCGGCGTCGTGGCCTTTGGCTCCGTTGCCATCGGCCGCGCTGTCCGTTCCGTCCGAGAGCAGGGCGTCGTCATCGCGCCGCTCGGGATTCCCGGGAGCTCTGTCCGGCATTTAGTGTCCGTTCTTTGATGGTTCGGCCTGCACTGCGTGAGGCATCTCTGCAAATCTATCAAGCGGCCAGATGATCTGGACCGGTCTTCCGATGACACGCTCAACCGGGACCATGCCCCCGCCGGGCGCACCCAGCAGCCCACGGGAATCCGCGGATCGGGAGCGGTGGTCGCCCATCAGCCACAACCGGCCTGCCGGAACCACGACGTCGAACTTCTGTTTGCTCGCCTCGTCCCCCGGGTAGATATAGGGTTCCACCAACACCTGGCCGTTGACTGTAAGGTGCCCCGAGGGTTCGCAGCACGCCACGTGGTCGCCGGCCACCCCGATGACTCTTTTGACATAGGTCGTATCGCTGCCTGTCAGCCCGAACCACTGTCCTGCTGCCGAGGCTGCATCAACGAACGGTCCTTTGCCACTGTTCAGTGGTGCAAAGGAGCCACGACCGTCAAACACCACAACATCGCCGCGGCGGATGGGTTCACTGCTGAAAGCGGTGCGCGAGACGAGGATACGGTCGCCTGTGCCGAGCAGGGGCTCCATGGACTCCGAGGGGATGTAGTAGACGTCGACCCAGAGCGACCTCACCAGCCCGCTGATGGCTATGGCCAGGACAAGCGCCAGTACAACAAAACGCCAGCCCTGTTTCCGGGGCTGGCGTTCTGCAGTGTCCATGGTTCGTATCCTGTGTTGCGTTGCGGATTGCTCCGGAACTGGCCGGGCACGAATCCTGGACCCGTTGCTAAAGCTGGCGTTTAGTTGCCGAAGTCGCGCTTTTCCTTGATCTTCGCAGCCTTACCGCGCAGTGCACGCATGTAGTAAAGCTTGGCGCGGCGGACGTCACCCTTGGTAACGACCTCGATCTTGTCGATGATCGGGGAGTGCACCGGGAAGGTACGCTCAACGCCGACACCGAAGGAAACCTTGCGCACGGTGAAGGTTTCGCGAACGCCGTCACCCTGGCGGCCCAGGACGAAGCCCTGGAATACCTGGACGCGGGAGTTCTTGCCTTCGATGATGTTCACGTGGACCTTGAGGGTGTCACCCGCGCGGAACTCAGGAACATCGGTGCGCAGCGAAGCTGCATCTACGCTATCGAGGATATGCATTAATCCACTCCTGGTGAACGCCACAGGTCATTCACTTTGGGTTACGGCGGACAAGCCCGCCGACCATGAAGGCCGACCGGAAATCTCCGCCGAAGATTCAAGGTGACCGGCGCCGCCGTGGTTGGCGTGGCCGGGTTGCCTGGCTGTTGGCTGAACTCCCCCTGTGGCAGGTGCCAGCCCAGCAGACACAAGGGTTAATTCTGCCACAGGCCCCTGCCTTCAGGCCAATTTCCCGCTCAGCCGCACCAGTCAGCCGCACCAGTACGACGACGGTGCTCAGCTACGGCTTTCCGTCGCCGCCGGGACGGGCGCGAAGGCGGCCATCAACGACGTCGTACCCCAGGTCCGCGAAAGCGTTGCGGTCGGCGCGGCTCAAGCCGGTGGCATCGAAGCCGGTGAGCAGGTCCGGCCGCCGCTCGGCGGTCCTGCGGAACTGTTCGTGGCGGCGCCACTGGGCGATTTTCCCGTGGTTGCCACTGAGCAGGACCGGCGGAACCTCGTGGTCCCGCCAGGAGGACGGTTTGGTGTAGACCGGATACTCAAGCAGCCCGTCGGAGTGGGACTCTTCGATGAGCGACTCGGGATTTCCAACAACCCCCGGGAGAAGACGTCCGATGGCTTCAACCATGGCGAGCACCGCCACTTCCCCGCCGTTGAGCACATAATCTCCCAGACTCACGGGGCGGACGGTAAAATGTTCGTGGGCCCAATCAATGACGCGTTCGTCAATGCCTTCGTAGCGTCCGCAGGCGAACACCAACTGCTCCTCCTCTGCGAGCTCATAGGCCAGCGCCTGGTTGAACCGCTCCCCCGCCGGCGAGGGAACAATGAGGACGGGCTTGGCATCGGTATTCTCCATCACGGACTCCAGCGCCTGCGCCCATGGCTCAGGTTTCATGACCATGCCCGCGCCGCCGCCATAAGGAGTGTCGTCCACGGTCCGATGCCTGTCAGTGGTGAACGTGCGGAGATCGTGCACCTTCAGGTCCAGGATTCCGTCCTGGCGTGCCTTGCCGATAAGTGAGAGCTCCAGCGGAGCCAGGTACTCCGGGAAGATGCTGACGACGTCGATCCTCATTCAGGCATCGTCTCCATCGGACGTGCCGGCGTCGTCATCGTTAAGCTCGAAGAGCCCCGCGGGGGGAGTAATGAGGACGTAGCCGCCGTCCACATTGACCTCGGGGACGATTTCGTCCACGAACGGGATCAGGATCTCCTTGCCGCCGGGGGTTTCGACTACCAGCAGGTCCTGGGCCGGCATGGTGTTCAGGGCGGCAATCCTGCCTACCGCCTGGTTTCCTACCCGCGCCTCAAGGCCGACCAGCTCGTGCTCATACCAGCCTTCGTCGTCCACCTCGTCGAGGTCGTCGGTTTCGATGAACAGCTTGGCCCCGCGGATCAGTTCGGCGCCATTGCGGTCCGGCACTTCCTCGAAGCCCAGCAGGAGGATGTCCTTGTTCCACCGGGCGCTGCGGATGGTCAGGGGACCTGCCGTGGCCGGCTCCACCAAAAACTCTGTCCCGGCAACGAACCGCTCGGACGGAGCATCGGTGAGCACCTGGACTGTCACCTCGCCGCGGATACCGTGTGGTTTGCCGACCCGGGCCACCTGGAGCTGCATGGATTCCTCTGGATTCTTGTTGTGCCCCGTGCCGTGCCGGCGGGTGGGCGCTGATGGGATTCTTACTGGAGCTGATTGTCGAGAAAGCAGTCCGGCCCCTCCACCATATTCGGTGAAGGGGCCGGACCTGAGGCAAATGCTGCTGAGCGCGTTACCGGCGACGGTCGGTGTCGACGACGTCGACCCTGACCTGCTCGCCTCCAGCCAAGGCTGCAACCACAGTGCGCAAGGCACGGGCGGTGCGTCCCTGGCGGCCGATTACCCGGCCGAGGTCGTCCTGGTGAACCCGCACTTCGAGGGATTCCCCACGGCGGTTGTTCTTGGCACTGACCTTGACATCCTCAGGGCTGTCAACGATCCCACGGACCAGATGCTCGAGCGCTTCTGCCAGCAACTTACTCAGCCTCGGTGGTCTCTGCTTCAGCAGCTTCGGCCTCGGCGTCGTCCTTCTTGGCCTTCTTGGTGATGGCTTCCGGAATGATGACGGAACCCTTCTCCGGAGCCACGAAAGCTTCCTTCGGAGCCTTGGTCTTCAGGGTGCCTTCCTGGCCAGGCAGGCCCTTGAACTTCTGCCAGTCACCGGTGATCTTGAGGATCGCAGCAACCTGCTCGGTGGGCTGGGCGCCAACGGACAGCCAGTACTGGGCACGCTCGGAAGCGACCTCGATGTACGAGGGCTCCTCGGTCGGGTGGTACTTGCCGATTTCCTCGATGGCACGGCCGTCGCGCTTGGCGCGGGAGTCCATGACAACAATGCGGTAGTACGGTGCGCGCATCTTACCGAGGCGCTTAAGGCGAATCTTTACGGCCACTTTTGTGGTCACTCCTGTTTCTGAAACGGGGTTGAACCCGACGTTCTGCACCCGTGGGGCGGGCCATACTTGGGGGTTCGAAGGACAAGATACGAGCACGGAGAGAGGGGCCGCACCGATCGAGTACCTGTCCATTGTGCCAGATGGGCCGCACAATTACGACTTGGCCGGACTCCACCCCTGTGGACTTGGTCACGTCCACCTTCATGCGAGGGTCAGGACACCGACCAGACGTAAAGCCCGGCGCGGTCCGCTTTCTCCACATCGGAGGCAAGGGCTGCCAGTTGCTGGACGTACCCTTTGGACTCGGCCGCCCCGAAAGGCATGTCTTCCTGCCCTGCCCAGGCCTCGGCGACATCATCAAGGACATTGCCGTCACCTTCGCTTTCATACGTCAGCAATTCAGCCAACGCGCGAACCATCGCTTCGGGGACCCCAAGCAGGGCATCGCTGGTGACATCCACCAGGGCCAGCTCATAGTCGGCTCCGGCTGCGTGGACCGCCTGCCCGGCGAGGTCACCGAGTTGTTCAACCTCAAAGTCACTGATGCCGTCAATCCGGACAGCAGATCCGGCAACGCCGGCTCCGCCGTCGAGGGCGGCGGCCCGCTTGAGTGCTTCATCGTGGGTGGCTACAAAAATTTCGGCAAAGCCCATGGAAAGTCATCCCATTCCGTCGTGCTGACACGGCAGGGGCGCAGGACATGCCGGCCCCTGCTCCAACATTGCCCAGCCTAGTGCAGGCCGGGCCCCGCGACCGCCACCCGCAACTGGTTCCGCCACGGGTCCTCAAAACGAAGCTCCTTGCCTGTGTGGTGGCTGGACAGGCCCGCAACCTTCAGCCGGTCCGCCAACGCCAGGACGTGGTCGTCGCCAGGGACTTCAATCAGGACTTCACCCAGGCCCAGCGTGTCCCGGCGCGGCCCGGCACCGCGGCTGTTCCAGACATTCATGGCCATGTGGTGGTGGTAGCCGCCCGCCGAGACGAACAAGGCCTGGCCGTGCCAGCCGGCGGTCCGCTCGAACCCCAGAGTGTCCACGTAGAACTTTTGCGCCGTCGCAACGTCGCCTACCTGAAGGTGGACATGCCCGACGCCGGCACCGGCCCGGGCCTGGCCCGTCACCGCCTCTTCGCTCAGGTACTGCTGAAGGTAGGCCTGCGGCGGCAGGGCAACGTTGTCCATGACCACGTTCTTTCCGTCCCACTGCCACACGCTCCGGGGCTTGTCGTAATACAACTCGATGCCATTGCCTTCGGGATCGGTGAAGTAGAACGCCTCGCTGACCAGGTGGTCGGCACTGCCGACGAAGGCACGGGGCTCGTATTGCGCGGCAGTGGCAATGGTCGCGGCCAGGGCGGGCTGGTCTTCGAACAGGATCGCAGTATGGAAGAGGCCGGCCTCGCCCCTGCCGGGAATCTGCAGGCCTGCGGCCGGAGCCAGGTGGACTACGGGCTTGCCGAGGCGGCCCAGGTACAGCCCGCCGTCCTGTTCGGCGACCACCTGCAACCCCAAGGCGCGCTGGTAGTAGTCGCTCATGAGCTTCATGTCGCCCACTTTGAGCATGACAGTGCCCATGGAGAGATCGGCAGGCAGCAGGTCCTGGCTGGATGAAGTGGTCATGCGAAGCTCCCGGTGATCAAGGTGGCCGCTTTTCGGCTCGTTCTACCTCTTTAAATTACTTGAAGCTTCAATTTATTCCCAGCGGACGACGTTGCCCCTTAAGACCACGTGGCTCAACCGGTGGACGGTGGCAAGCTCCTGACGGGGATCCTCGCGGCACACCACCACATCGGCAGGTGCCCCCTCGCTGATTCCTTCCGTCCCCAACCATGCCCTGGCACCCCACGTGGCGGCATTCAGCACCGCGGCAGGCGGCAGGCCGGCGTCGTGCAGTTCCTGCATCTCGTCGGCGATCCGGCCATGCTTGATGACGCTGCCGGCGTCAGTGCCGGCATAAATGGAAACGCCGGCCTCATAGGCTTCAAAAACCCGCTCGCGCCGGCGTTCCCACAGGCTGGTCATGTGCTGCGCGTAGTCGGGAAACTTTGGCTTGGCCTGCGCCGCGATGTCGGGAAAGGTGGCAATGTTGACCAGGGTGGGAACGATCGGAACATCCTGTTCCACGAGGCGCGGGATGTGCCGCGGCAGCAACCCGGTGGCATGCTCTATGCAGTCGATTCCGCCGTCCAGCATGTGGTCGATGGTCTGTTCCGCGAAGCAATGCGCGGTAACCCGGGCGCCTTCGTCATGCGCGGCAGCTATGGCTTCCTTGACGACCCCGGCTGGAAATGACGCGGTTAAGTCCCCCACTCCCCTGTCAATCCAGTCGCCCACCAGCTTGACCCAGCCATCGCCGTCGCGCGCTTCTTTCCGGACGGTCTCCACCAGTTCATCCGGCTCGACTTCGTGGCCCAGACCCCGCAGGTACCGCTTGCTGCGGGCAATGTGCCGGCCGGCCCGGATGAGGCGCGGAAGGTCCTCCCTTTGCTGGACCCAGCGGGTATTGCCGGGCGAACCGGCGTCGCGGATCAGCAGCGTTCCGGCGTTCCGGTCCGCCATGGCCTGGGCGAGCGTGGTCTCCTCATCCACCGCACCACCGGGCCCCAGCCCGATGTGGCAATGCGCGTCGACGAAGCCCGGCAGCACCCATCCGGCAAGCACTCTGTCCGGCGGCGTTGCGGGACGTTCAAAAGTCAGCTTTCCGTCAACTGACCACAATCCCCGGCGTTCGTCATCGGCTGCAACCAGCACCGGACCGCTGAATTCAATGATGTTGGCCATGGCAGAAGCCTAGTGCGACGAACCCCGCCCCGCCCCTTTCGAAAGCTTGTGACTGGGAGCACCCGCTGCCCCTGTGGTAGCTTCTTCCCTGACCACACGGGAGCCCTTGCAGGGGCTGAGATCGGGCTGAAGCAGTCTGCGACCGTCGAACCTGTCCGGGTAATGCCGGCGAAGGAAGTGAGTAATCCTTGAGCACCACAGAAACACAGCACAGCCCTGCCCGGAACCAGACTGCTCCGGCCGGGGAAGCCGTCACGCAGTCGCTGAAGTCCCATTCGCTGGCTTGGGTGGAGGATCCGGGCCACGGCATCCGCGTACCGGTGACCGAGATCGCCCTGGAACCCTCCCCCAACGGGCAGGCCAACGATCCTTTGCGGGTGTACCGCACGGCCGGCCCGGGAAGTGATCCGGTAGTCGGTCTGGAACCGTTCAGGAAGGCCTGGATCGAGGAACGCGGCGATACGGAAAGCTACACGGGCCGGGAACGCAACCTGCTCGACGACGGCAAGTCGGCCGTGCGGCGCGGAGCAGCGTCTGCGGAGTGGAAGGGTGCACAACCGGTGCCCCGCCGCGCCGTCGAAGGCAAGACCGTCACCCAGATGCATTACGCCAGGCAGGGCATCGTCACCCCGGAAATGCGGTTCGTGGCCCTGCGGGAGAACTGCGACGTGGAGCTGGTCCGCAGCGAAGTCGCTGCAGGGCGGGCCATCATCCCGAACAATATCAACCACCCGGAATCGGAACCGATGATCATCGGCAAGGCCTTCCTGGTGAAGATCAACGCCAACATCGGCAACTCGGCTGTCACCAGCTCCATTGCCGAGGAAGTCGACAAGCTGCAGTGGGCCACGCAGTGGGGCGCAGACACCGTCATGGATTTGTCCACGGGAGATGACATCCACACGACCCGCGAATGGATCATCCGGAACTCACCCGTGCCCATCGGCACGGTTCCGATCTACCAGGCTTTGGAAAAGGTCAATGGTGAGGCCAATAACCTCACGTGGGAAATCTTCCGTGACACGGTGATCGAACAGTGCGAGCAAGGTGTGGACTACATGACCATCCATGCCGGCGTCCTCCTGCGGTACGTGCCCCTCACCGCCAACCGGGTCACGGGCATCGTGTCCCGCGGTGGCTCCATCATGGCCGGCTGGTGCCTGGCCCACCACAAGGAGAACTTCCTTTACACGCATTTCGATGAGCTGTGCGAGATCTTCGCACAGTACGACGTTGCCTTCTCACTCGGTGACGGCCTCCGCCCCGGAGCCACAGCCGACGCCAACGATGCCGCGCAGTTCGCCGAACTGGACACCCTTGCCGAGCTGACCCAGCGAGCCTGGGAATACGACGTCCAGGTCATGGTCGAAGGACCGGGCCACATCCCTTTCCACCTGGTGCGGGAGAATGTGGAACGCCAGCAGGAACTGTGCAAGGGGGCTCCGTTCTACACCCTCGGGCCGCTCGTGACAGACGTTGCCCCGGGTTATGACCACATCACCTCCGCCATCGGTGCCACGGAGATCGCCCGCTACGGCACGGCCATGCTCTGCTACGTGACACCCAAGGAGCACCTTGGCCTGCCGAACAAGGACGACGTCAAGACCGGCGTCATCACCTACAAGATCGCCGCCCACGCCGCGGACCTGGCCAAGGGACACCCTGGGGCGAACGAACGTGACGATGCCCTCTCCAAGGCGCGTTTCGAGTTCCGGTGGCGGGACCAGTTCGCCCTGTCCCTGGATCCGGTGACCGCGGAGTCGTTCCACGACGAGACGCTTCCGGCCGAACCGGCCAAGACCGCGCACTTCTGCTCCATGTGTGGCCCCAAGTTCTGCTCCATGCGCATCAGCCAGGACATCCGCGACGAATACGGTTCGGCCGAAGCGCAGGCCGCGATCGCCGACATGTACAGCGGCATGCGGGAGAAAAGCGAGGAATTCCTCGCAGCTGGAGGCAAGGTCTACCTGCCGGAACTCCAGGTACCGGCAGCCTCAGGACGCGCGAACTGACATAGTCCGCCCGACCTCGGCGATGAACGATCGGATGATCCGGTCACCTTCCACCGAGTCCTGGGGCCGGTGCCCTCCCGCGGCCACGCGCCGGAGGGCACCGGTTTCCTGGAGGTACGCGGCGATCTCTTCGTAAAGGGGCTCCCAACCGCCGGTCAGCACCAGCGTGGGGACCCCCGGAACGATGTGCAAGGGGGCTTCCCAGGGCGGAGCCTGCAACCTGAGCCGCCGGGCAGAGCGCCTGGCCTGGGGTGTATCGGGCACGCCTGCCACGGATGAAAACGCACGGCGGTAGAACTCGCGTTCATAGTCGGCGTCGTTGAGCTGGGTCCGCACGTCAAAAAGCGGTTCCATCAGCGCCCGGTGCGCTGCCGTCGCGGGCAGTTCAGCGGTCAGGGACAGGCACACCGGCTCCACCAGGGAGAGGGAAAACACCAGTTCCGGCCGGTCCAGGGCTGCCAACATGGCAGCGATCGCCCCTTGTTCATGGGCTACGACATGGCCTCCGCCGACGTCTGCCAGCGCACCGACGAGGATTTCAACGTCCGCTGCCACATCCGATGACAACGGCTCCTCCACCGGATGGAAACCATGGCGCCGGAGGAACAAGGCGTCATAGTCCAAAGCCATGCCATGTTGCTTGGGCCAGGCCGCAGCGCCGAAACTGCCCAGGCCGTGGACAAAAACAACGCGCTGCTTCTGCATTGACCAAGCGTATTCCACGGCACTGACATCCCAACCGGGGGTTGGCTGCCTACTTGCCCAGGAACTTGTCGAAGCCCTTGGGGAGGTTAAGCATGGACGGATCGAAGTCCTGGGCACCCTGGCCGAACGCAGCCCCCGTGGGCGCCGATGCGGCCGCAGCCCGCTTGGCTTCGGCGTCGCGCAGTTCCTGGGCGGCTTTGGCAGGGTTGCCCGAACGCGCCTTCTTCTTCGGCGCGCTCTTGCCGCCCTTGCGCCCGCCACCAGGGCCACCCAGGCCAGGCATTCCCGGCATCCCCGGCATGCCGCCGCCCTGGGCGAGCTTCTTCATCATCTTCTGTGCCTGGGCGAACCGCTCCAAGAGGCCGTTGACTTCAGAAACATGAACGCCCGAGCCCTTGGCGATACGGGCCCGCCGGGAACCATTGATGATCTTGGGAGCCACGCGCTCATGCGGTGTCATGGAACGCACGATTGCCTCGACGCGGTCGATCTCCCGCTCGTCAAAGTTCTCCAGTTGCTGCCGGATGTTCTGGGCTCCCGGCATCATCATGAGCATCTTCTTCATGGAGCCCATGTTGCGGATCTGCTGCATCTGGGCGAGGAAGTCGTCCAGGGTGAAGTCTTCCTGGTCGGCAAATTTCTTTGCCATCCGGGCGGCTTCTTCCTTGTCCCAGGCCTTCTCCGCCTGCTCGATCAAGGTGAGGACATCGCCCATGTCCAGGATGCGGGAAGCCATGCGGTCCGGGTGGAACAGCTCGAAGTCGTCGAGGCCTTCACCAGTGGAGGCAAACATGACAGGCTTGCCGGTGACCGATGCAACAGACAGCGCGGCACCGCCGCGGGCATCGCCGTCGAGCTTGGACAGGACGATACCCGTGAAGTTGACGCCCTCGTCGAAAGCCATGGCCGTGTTCACGGCATCCTGGCCGATCATGGCGTCAATGACGAACAGGACCTCGTTGGGGATGATTGCCTGGCGGATGCGTCGGGCCTGGTCCATCATCTCGGCGTCCACGCCAAGACGTCCTGCGGTGTCCACGATCACAACGTCATGGAGCTTCTGACGGGCCTCGGCAACACCGGCCTGCGCAACGGCGACGGGGTCGCCTGCAGGGTGTTCCACCTCGGACGTTGCACCGGGATGAGGCGCGAAGACGGGAACGCCGGCACGCTGGCCCACGACCTGGAGCTGCGTTACGGCGTTGGGGCGCTGGAGGTCACAGGCGACCAGCAGGGGGCTGTGGCCCTGGGCCTTGAGCCACTTGGACAGCTTGCCGGCGAGGGTGGTCTTGCCCGCACCCTGGAGGCCGGCCAGCATGATGATGGTGGGGCCGTTCTTGGCCAGGCGGATGCGCCGCGTTTCGCCGCCAAGAATCTCCACGAGTTCCTCGTTGACGATCTTGACGATCTGCTGGCTGGGGTTCAGCGCAGCGGATACTTCCGCACCGAGGGCACGTTCGCGGATCCGGGACGTGAACCCGCGGACCACCGGCACGGCAACGTCGGCGTCCAAAAGGGCACGACGGATCTCCCGGACTGTGGCGTCGACATCGGCCTCCGTGAGGCGGCCCTTGCCGCGGAGGTTCTTGAAGGTTGCTGTCAAGCGGTCAGAGAGTGAATTGAACACGCGCCGTGCACTTCTTTCGATGGTCTGCGAATGGGGCCACTGCGGCCCGCCGGAGTCTTGACGACTATCTAGGGTACCAAGTCGAGCCTACAAGATGGCATGCTGGCACAGTGACCAGCAAAACAACTGTGAAAACCTTGCTCATCCTCGGTGCTTCGGGAGACCTGACGGGACGGTTGCTGCTGCCGGGGCTGGCCGGGCTGCTGGCGACGGGCAGGGCGTCAGGCCTGAAACTGGTCGGCGCCGGGTCCGACCCCTGGACCCCGGGCCAGTGGAAGGAACGGGTTGACGGAGCCTTCGCAGCTGCCCTGAAGTCCGCGGGGCCGGAGGGAATACGGGACCTTGCCGCGGTCGCCGCGACCACGGTCTACCATCAGGTGGACGTGACCGCCGACGGCCCCCTGGCCGGACTGCTGGCCTCGCTGGAAGGTCCCGTGGCCGTCTACTTCGCACTGCCCCCGCAGGTCAGCCAGAAAGCGTGCGAAATCCTCCGGCCCGAGCAGGTTCCACCCGGAACCCGGCTGGTCCTGGAGAAGCCCTTCGGTTCGGGCACGGCGTCGGCCAGCGACCTGAACCGGACACTGGTGAAATTGGTGCCGGAGGACCATATCCACCGCGTGGACCATTTCCTGGGCAAGGCGACGGTGCTGAACATCCTGGGCCTGCGCTTCGCCAACCGCTTCCTGGAGCCGGTGTGGGACCGCGAACACATTGAAAAGGTCGAGATCATCTTCGATGAAGATCTCGCCTTGGAAGGCCGGGCGCGCTATTACGACAACGCCGGCGCCTTGCGCGACATGATCCAGAGCCACCTGCTGCACATCATGGCTTTCCTGGCCATTGACGCTCCCGCCAGCATCGACGAACGCGACCTCCGGGATGCCGTAGCCACCGTACTGAGGGCCAGCAGCATCAAAGCACCCTACCGCGACTCCACCCGCCGGGCCCGGTATACGGCCGGCACCCTTGGCGAGCGGCATGTTCCCGATTACATCGACGAGGCCGGCGTGGATCCGGCCAAGGAGACCGAGACGCTCGCCGAAGTCCGCGTGGACATCGACAACTGGCGCTGGAAAGGGGTGCCTTTCATCCTGCGCTCGGGCAAGGCGATGGGCCACAAACGCAAGGAGGCAATCGTCACGTTCCGGCCGGTGCCGCACCTGCCGGTCGGGTTCTCCGGCGTGGATTCGCCCAACCAGCTCCGGATTGGATTCGGGCCGGATGTGCTGCAGCTGGATGTGGACGTCAACGGCCCGGGCGACATCTTCACCTTGGACCGCGCGAGCCTCCTTGCCGAACTGAACGCCGCGGGCATGCTTCCCTACGGCGAAGTGCTGGAGGGCATCCTTGCCGGGGACCCCCTGCTGTCTGTCCGTGGCGACACCGCGGAAGACTGCTGGCGGATCATCGAACCGGTGCTGCACGCCTGGTCCCGGGGCGCCGTCCCGTTGGAGGAGTACGACGCCGGCAGCGCGGGTCCGGCGTCCTGGCCGACCGCCGTCGGGGGTTAGGCAAGCCGCTGCCGCCTGCCGCCGTCGTCCTGCCCGGGGCGTAAGCCAAAAGACAGAACGGGCCGGGTACCTGTGCGGTACCCGGCCCGTTCATCATGCCCGGGATCAGATGGCGGCTGCGCCGCGCTCCCCCGTCCTGACCCGAACGGCCTCGTATACGTCCACGGTCCAGACTTTCCCGTCACCGGCGCGGCCGGTGTTGGAACTGGCGATCAGGACATCCAGGATGTCGTCGGCCTGTTCGTCCGTAGCGAGAACCTCGATCCGGATCTTGGGCAGCAGGTCCACGTTGTACTCGGCGCCGCGGTACACCTCGGTGTAGCCGCGCTGCCTGCCGTAGCCGCTTGCTGCGCTGACCGTCAGTCCCTGGACTCCGTAGGCCTCCAGGCCCTCCCGGACTGCGTCAAGCTTCTCGGGACGGACGATCGCTGTGATGAGTTTCATGCCTGGACACTCTCCTTGCCTTCTGCGGGAACCTTGGCCTGTGCCGGAGCCTTGCCTTCTGACGGGGCGTCGCCCTTGCCGGTCACCGCGTCATGCAGCGGCTGGAAGCTTCCACCGTGGCCACCCACACCGAACTCGTAAGCAGTTTCCGCGTGGAGGCTGAGGTCCACACCCACGTTCTCCTGTTCGGTGGAGACCCGGAAGCCCATGGTCTTGTGGATGGCGAACGCGATGATGGCGGTCAGGATGGCCGAGAAAGCGATCGCGATGCCTGCTGCTGCAAGCTGTGCCCACATCTGGGCCCAGCCGCCGCCGTAGAAGAGGCCGCCACCAACGCCGTCCGTGGGAAGGGCGATGAAGCCCAGGGCCACCGTGCCGATGACGCCGGAGACCAGGTGGACGCCCACAACATCAAGGGAGTCATCGAAGCCCCAGCGGAACTTCAGGCCGACCGCCAGGGCGGAAGCCACGCCTGCCACCAGGCCGAGTCCCAACGCACCGACAGGGCTGACGTTGGCACAGGCCGGAGTGATGGCCACGAGGCCGGCGACGACACCGGATGCGGCACCCAGGGAGGTCGGGTGTCCGTCGCGGATACGTTCGGTGATGAGCCAGCCGAGCATTGCTGCAGCCGGTGCTGCGAGGGTGTTGATCCAGATCAGGCCGCCCTGCTCAGCAGTAGTTGCTGCGCCGCCGTTGAAGCCGAACCAGCCGAACCACAGCACTGCTGCACCCAGCATGACGAACGGAATGTTGTGCGGACGGTGGTTGGGGTCCTTGCCGAAGCCGCGGCGGTTGCCGATGATGAGCACCAGGACGAGGGCCGCTACGCCGGCGTTGATGTGCACGACGGTTCCGCCTGCAAAGTCGATGGCCGGGCCGAGTGCCTGGCCGATGGCGCCTTCGGGACCAAACAGGCCGCCACCCCAGACCATGTAGGCCAAGGGGCAGTACACCAGGGTGACCCACACCGGCACGAAGAGGCTCCAGGCGCCGAACTTGGCGCGGTCTGCAATGGCACCGCTGATCAGCGCCACGGTGATGATGGCGAACGTTGCGGCGTAGCCGACCTTGATCAGGCCGTCCGGGGTGGTAATGCCCTCAAGTCCGAACGTGGCGAAGGGGTTGCCGACAATCTGCAGGAAGCCCTCGCCCGAGCTCATGGAAGCGCCCCACAGCACCCAGACGACGCCCACGATGCCAATGGAGATGAAGCTCATCATCATCATGTTCAGGGCTGCCTTGGCGCGTGTCATGCCGCCGTAGAAAAATGCCAAACCGGGAGTCATCAACAGCACGAGCGCCGCCGCCACCATGACCCATACGTGACCTGCGGTAAGTTCCATGGTGCACGTTCCTCTCTTGCTAGTTCTGCGGTTCGTCCGCTGACCTGACGCTTTGTGCGTCCTGCTTAAAGAGTTTTGTGCCGCTGTGTTTCACCTGCGCAGGTTTTACATTGCGGGCCCGTTACAACAACCTCCCCAACGTAAATGGTGGATATCGTGGTTGTTACGGGTATGTTTCAGGCGTTACATATGCCCCGAGCCACCAGAAAAAGAAGGACAAGCACTGCATGGCCAAGTCCCCCGGATCCCTTGAATCGACGAGGGTGAAGCCGGAAAAGGAACCACTTCCCCGCGACATCAAGGTGATGTTGGCCGCTGCCTTCCTGATCGCCCTGGGCTTCGGCCTGGTGGCACCCGTGTTGCCGCAGTTTGCCGCGACCTTCGATGTCGGCGCCACCGCCGCTGCCGTGATCGTGAGCATCTTCGCTTTCATGCGGTTGGTCTTCGCCCCAGCCGGCGGATCATTGATCGGACGCTTCGGGGAGCGGAACGTCTACGTCTCCGGCCTGTTGATCGTGGCCGTCTCCACCGCTGCGTGCGCCTTTGCGCAGGATTACTGGCAACTGTTGGTCTTCCGCGGCCTGGGCGGGGCGGGTTCGGTGATGTTTACAGTTGCTGCCATGGGCCTGCTGATCAGGCTGGCTCCGCCGGAACGGCGCGGCAGGGTGTCCGGCGCCTACGCTTCGGCGTTCCTGATCGGCAGCGTCCTGGGTCCTGTGGTGGGCGGGCTGTTGGCGGGCTTCGGGCTCAGGATTCCGTTCCTTGTCTATGCTGCTGCCCTGTTGCTGGCAGCCCTGGTGGTGCGGACCATGCTCAGCGGCTCGGGCGTGACACGCCAGGACGATGCCGCAGCCCCTCCCATGCCGCTCAAGGAGGCCCTGGCCGATTCGGCTTACCGCGCGGCCGTCTTCTCCAGCTTCAGCAATGGCTGGGCCACCTTCGGCGTCCGCATGGCCACCATTCCACTGTTCGCGGTGGCTGTCCTGCAGTCCCGGCCGGAAACCGCAGCGTGGGCACTGGCCGTCTTCGCTGTAGGGAACGCAGCCGCCTTGACGTTCTCCGGGCGGCTGGCCGACGCGTGGGGCCGCAAACCGCTGCTGCTGCCTGGCCTGGTGGTGACGGGTCTGGCCACCGGATTCATCGGGTTCACCACGGACCTCGTGGCCTTGCTGGCAGCCTCCGCCGTGGCGGGCTTCGGGTCGGGCCTCCTGGGCCCTGCCCAGCAGGCGGCCGTTGCCGATGTGATCGGCAGGGGCCGCTCCGGCGGCAAGGTCCTGGCTGTCTTCCAGATGGCTGCCGACACCGGGGCCATTGTTGGTCCCGTGGTAGCCGGGCTCATTGCCGACCTTTGGGGGTACGGTCCGGCCTTCGCAGCCACCGGCGGGATCCTCCTGCTGGCGGCAGCTGCCTGGCTGCCCGCCCGTGAACCCCTGGGGTCCACGGGCGGACGGCGCTAGTTCAGCAGGGCGTCCACGAATCCTTCGGCGTCGAACGGCGCAAGGTCATCCGGACCTTCGCCCAAACCGATGAGCTTCACGGGGACGCCGAGGCTCTTCTGGATGGCCACCACGATGCCACCCTTGGCGGTGCCGTCCAGTTTGGTCAGCACGATGCCGCTGATGTTGACCACCTCTGCGAAGACCCGGGCCTGGTTCAGGCCGTTCTGCCCCGTGGTGGCATCCAGGACCAGCAGGACCTCGTCCACTTCCGCCAGTTTCTCGATGACGCGCTTGACCTTGCCGAGCTCGTCCATGAGGCCCGTCTTGTTCTGGAGGCGGCCGGCGGTGTCCACCATGACCACATCCACTTCCTGGTCGATGCCCGCCTTGACGGCTTCATACGCCACCGAAGCGGGGTCGGCGCCGTCAATGTCCGACTTGACCGTGGGGACCCCGACACGCTGGCCCCACGTGGCCAACTGCTCGGCGGCGGCGGCGCGGAACGTGTCGGCCGCCCCCAGCAGCACGTCCTTGTCTTCAGCCACCAGCACGCGCGCCAGCTTGCCCACCGTGGTGGTCTTGCCCACGCCGTTGACGCCGACAACAAGCACGACGGCGGGCCGGTCACCTTGGCGGGCGACGTTCAGGGAGCGGTCCATGGAGGGGTCCACGAGCTTGATGAGTTCTTCACGGAGCATGGCCTTGACATGCTCCGGATCACGGGTCCCCAGGACCTTGACACGTTCACGCAGCGACTCGACCAGCTGCATGGTGGGTTCGGTGCCGAGGTCCGCCAGGAGCAAGGTTTCCTCGACCTCGTCCCACACGTTTTCGTCGATTTTGTCGCCGGACAGCAGGGCCAGCAGCCCCTTGCCCAGGATGTTGTTCGACTTCACCAGGCGTGCGCGAAGCCGGTTCAGGCGGCCTTCCACTGGCGCGGGAGTCTCAACGGAGATGGTTTCCAGGCCGGCGGCGTCGTCCGGGACGTCGGTCTCTTCTACAGTTCCATCGAAGGGAGGGGCCGGCGGCGTGGGAGCCGGTCGGTCCTCCACCAAGGTTCCGCCGCCTGCCGCCGGGGCCTGGACGGGGTCGTTGGCATCGCGGGTTCCCGTGTACCGTGACCCGGTTTTCCGGGCTTTCATCAGCACCGGTACCAGCCCGCCGACCACGACGAGCGCAGCCACAATGGACAGAATTATGGGTAGGAAATCATTCACTCCCCTACCTTCTCACAAAGCTATGCCCCGTCACCGAGCCGTTGGCTGATGACCGTGGACACCCCGTCTCCCCGCATCGTCACCCCGTACAGGGCATCCGCCACTTCCATGGTGCGCTTCTGGTGCGTAATAACGATGAGCTGGCTGGACTCCCGGAGCTCCTCGAAGATGGTGATGAGGCGGCCCAGGTTGGTGTCGTCGAGTGCGGCTTCGACCTCGTCCATGACGTAGAAGGGCGAAGGCCTGGCTTTGAAGATCGCCACCAGCAACGCCACCGCCGTCAGCGAACGTTCTCCGCCGGAAAGCAGCGAAAGCCGCTTGATCTTCTTTCCGGCAGGACGTGCCTCGACCTCGATGCCTGTGGTCAGCATGTCCTCGGGGTCGGTCAGGACCAGCCTGCCTTCGCCGCCCGGGAAGAGCCGCGCAAAGACGTGGTCGAACTGCCTGGAGGTGTCCGCAAAGGCCTCCGTGAATACTTGCTGGACCCGGTTGTCCACTTCCTTGATGATGTCCAGCAAGTCCTTCCGGCTGGCCTTCAGGTCTTCCAGTTGGGTGTTGAGGAACTGGTGGCGTTCCTCGAGGGCAGCGAACTCTTCCAAAGCCAGCGGGTTCACCTTGCCCAGCGCTGCAAGTTCCCGTTCGGCTTTCTTCAGCCGTTTCTCCTGCTCCGCACGGACGAACGGGATGCCCTCGACGATGGGGTTCCCGTCCTCGTCCACGGGTGCGCGCAGCTCGGCCCACTTGTCCGCTCCCGGCCCCGCCGGTACGGGCACCGGCTGGTCAGGTCCATACCCGGCCACCAGTTGCTCCGCAGAAAGCCCGAGCTCTTCCACAGCGCGCTGTTCGAGTGCTTCGATCCGGAGCCTCTGCTGTGCCCGCGCCAACTCATCCTTGTGGACTGAATCGGTAAGATCGGCCAGCTCCCGGGCGAACGCGTCGTTGCCGGAGCGTACTTCGGACAGGTCCCGCTCCAATTGTTCACGGACCTGTTCGGCGAGGTCGCGCTCCCTCCCGGCCAGGTCCACCGAAACATCGATGAACTGCAGGGCCTGTTCAACGGCTGCTGCCACCGCAGCCGCCCGTTGCGCCTGGGCCTGCCGCCGCCGCGCCCGCCGTGCAGCTTCTTCGCGTGCCCGGCGTTCGGTGGCTGCTGCCCGTTCCAGGGAGGCCGCCCTGTTGCTGACAGCCCCCAACTGCTCCTCGGCGGTCCGCAGGGCCAGGCGGGCCTCCATCTCGGCAGCCCGGGCCGACCTCGCTTCTGCGGCCAGTTCATCCCGGATGTCCGTGGAGGGCTCATCGTCCGGTGCTTCCTGGGCGGCAGCCAAGCGCTCGGCAGCTACTTCCAGATCCAGTTGCGCTTCGGCGATGTTGGCTTCGGCCCGGGCCAGCGAGGCTTCAAGGCGCTCACTTTCGCCCACGGCGCTGCGCAGGAGCGAGTTCAGGTGGCCCAGCCGTTCCGCGACGGCGGCAAGCCGGGCATCCGATTCGTGGAGCCGGTCCAGGGCAGCATCGGCACGCTCCTGCGCTTCCACACGACGTGCCCGCGCACCTGCGAGCGCAAAACGTCCGCGTTCCAGTGCTCCGGTTACTTCTTGAAGCCGGGCAGCGGCGTCGTCAACTTCCGCCTGGATCTCCAGCAGCGACGGCGCGGTGGCGGACCCGCCGTGGGCGGTGAGGGAGGTCAGGACGTCACCGCCGCGGGTGACCGCCGTGAGCTCGGGCCGTTCAGCCACCAGAGCCGCGGCGGCCTGCAGGTCATCGACGACGGCGGTGGCGGCCAGGAGCGCCAATGCGGCTTGGGCCGACGGTGCGGTGACTTTGACGACGTCGGATGTCCAGCGGCAGCCGCCAGGCAAGTCCAGGTCCTGCGGGCGGGGGTGGTCCGTCTCCGGGGCGAGCAACAAGGCTGCCCGCCCGGCGTCTTCATCTTTCAGGAGGTTCAGGGCTGTCACTGCGCCGGCTGTGTCCAAGACGACAAGGGCATCCGAGGCCTGGCCAAGGGCGGCGGCGACGGCAGCCTCGAAACCGGGTTCGATGGCCAGCATGCCGGCAAGCGGACCGACAAGGCCGTCGATGCCGGCTGACAACAGGCGTCCGGATCCGTCCTTGCGGTTGAGGCCCAGTTGCAGCGCATCCTTCCGGGCGGTCAGGGCATCCCGCTCGCGCAGGGCATCGCGTTCGGCCGCGGTGAGTTCTTCAATCTCCGCGACGACTGCCTCAAGGGCTTCCATGGCGGACTCGTATTCTGCATCCAGGCCTTCTTCGCCGTCTTCAACACCCGCTACCTGTGTTTCCAGGGCGGTGAATTCACTCTGGGCCTGGCGACGCCGTTCGTTGCCGGCGGCGAGTGATTCGCGGAGGCGCCCACGTTCGGCTTCTGCGGCCTCTGCCCGTGACCGGGCGGCCGCGACCTGCCCTGCCAGGCGGGCCAGGCCCTCGCGACGGTCCGCTGCCGCCCGGAGCATGGCCGTAAGCCGTTTGTCTTCCGCCGCGGCGAGGGCTTCGGCTGAATCCTTGGCCACCGTGGCTTCAAGCAAGGCAGCCTGCTTGGCCAGGATGTCGTGTTCCAAAGCAGCTTCCTCGTCCCGGACCCTGGCGGCCTGGCGCTCCAGCTGGTCAGGGTCGCGGCCGGTATCCGGTGGGAGCTCCGAGGAGCCAAGGAGCCGGCGCCGTTCGGCGGCCAGTGATCCCAGGGAGCGGAAGCGTTCCCTGGCTGCGGAGAGTTGGTACCAGGTGTCGCGTGCGGCATTGAGCCGGGGCGTGGCGTGGGCTGCACGCTGTTCCAGTTCCGCCTGCCGCCTGCGCCCGTTGCCCAGTTCCGCCTCAACGATCTGCCGGCGTTCCCTGAGGGCCTCTTCGTCTGCGACGTCCTGTTCCAGGGCGGTGGTCAGCTGGACGAGGTCATCGGCAAGGAGACGGGCACGGGCGTCCCTGACGTCGAACTGGACGGTCTGGGCGCGGCGGGCGATTTCGGCCTGCTTGCCCAACGGCGTCAACTGCCTCCGGATCTCGGCCGTGAGGTCCCCCAGCCGTGCAAGGTTTGCTTGCATGGCCTCGAGCTTCCGCACCGTCTTTTCCTTGCGGCGGCGGTGTTTGAGGATGCCCGCAGCTTCTTCGATGAAGCCACGGCGGTCTTCCGGGGTGGCATGCAGGACGCGGTCAAGCTGGCCTTGGCCGACGATGACGTGCATCTCGCGCCCCAGTCCCGAATCCGACAGGAGCTCCTGGATGTCCAGCAACCGGCACGGGGCGCCGTTGATGGCATATTCGGAACCACCTGTGCGGAACAGTGTCCGCGAGATGGTGACTTCGCTGTACTCGATGGGGAGGGCGTTGTCCGTGTTGTCGATGGTCAGCGAGACGTGGGCCCGTCCCAGGGGTGGCCGGCCTGAAGTGCCGGCGAAGATGACGTCCTCCATTTTGCCGCCACGGAGCGTCTTGGCGCCCTGCTCCCCCATGACCCAGGCGAGCGCGTCCACCACGTTGGACTTGCCCGAACCGTTGGGACCCACCACTGCGGTGACGCCGGGTTCGAAGTCGAACGTCGTGGCAGACGCAAACGACTTGAATCCGCGGACGGTCAAACTTTTCAAATGCAAGGCGCTTCGGTTCTCCTGGGTGGCCCGGGTGCTGTATCCCCTAAATCTACTGCGGTTTGGAATGAAACCTTGGATCCGGAGCCGAAAAAGCCTTGCGGGTGGCTTCCCCCGCCCCTACACTCCTGCCAAGGGTTACTTGTCGGTTTACTCCGGTGATCCCGCCTTCGCTTGCATGGTCTTCAGGGCAAGCGGGGTGGTTTTGGAGCACCGCAGGCGTTGTGGCCCTCGTGTTGCGATAACTGAAGATCTTGGTTTGACCCTGGCTGGGGAGCGGCAAGCAGGGACCGGGCGGTTTGCGCGGACCCGTACTGCAATGGCATACCCCCAGGAGTTCCGATGCCCGGACTTTCAGCCACCCGGCCCCAACCACTCTTCAAGGGCTTCCTCGTGCCCCTTGTCCTTGCGATGGTTGCCGCTTTGCTCCCCCTGACGGCACCTGCGGCGATGGCGGCCGGGCCTTGCGACCCCGTGGTGAATCCCGTGGTGTGCGAGAACTCGAAACCCGGCAGCCCGCCGTCGGAATGGGACATTTCAGGGGCCGGTGACGACTCCATCCAGGGCTTCTCCACGGCCATCAGTGTCAACGCGGGCCAGCCCATCCAGTTCAAGGTCGATACCAACGCTTCCACGTACACGATCGCGATCTACCGCACCGGCTGGTACGGGGGCAACGGTGCCCGCAAGATTGCCGATGTGACTCCGTCTGCTTTCCGGCAGAACCAGCCGGCGTGCCGCCATGACCTCACCACCGAGCTGTACGACTGCGGCACATGGGCCGTTTCAGCCACCTGGCAGGTGCCGTCCACGGCCGTCTCCGGCATCTACATTGCCTTGCTGACGCGTCCCGACACCGGGGGCCAGAGCCACATCACGTTCATTGTCCGCAATGACGGCAACCGCTCGGACATCGTCTTCCAAACGGCGGACCAGACCTGGCAGGCCTACAACTCCTATGGCGGCGCCGATTACTACCAAGGGGCCAACGGGCGGGCCTACAAGGTCAGCTACAACCGGCCCATGGCAACGCGCGGCGGCCCTGGCGGCCGTGATTTCTACTTTGCCAATGAGTACCCCATGGTCCGCTTCCTGGAACAGAACGGTTACAACGTCAGCTACATCAGCGGGCTGGACGCGGACCGCAACGGCGCCGAACTGCTGAACCACAAGGTGTTCCTGTCTGTGGGCCACGATGAGTATTGGTCAGGCCCCCAGCGCGCCAATGTCACGGCGGCACGCGACGCCGGCGTCAACCTGCAGTTCCTCTCCGGAAATGAGATGTACTGGCGGACCCGGTTCGAGCCCTCCAGCGTGGACGGCGCGGCGGGCCGGACGCTGACCTGCTACAAGGAAACCTGGGCCAATGAAAAGATCGACCCAACGGCGCAGTGGACGGGCACCTGGCGCGATCCACGGTTCGCCTCCCAGAGCAATGGAGGCGGACTTCCCGAAAACGGGTTGACCGGCACGCTCTACATGTCCAACTTCTCCGACCTGCCGGTGACGGTCTCCGCGGAAGAAGGCAAGACCCGGCTGTGGCGCAACACGTCACTCGCGTCCCTTCCGGCGGGAACATCCGCAGCGCTGGCACCCCATACGGTGGGGTACGAATCCAACGAGGACCTGGACAACGGCTTCAGGCCCGCCGGGTTGATCCGGCTCTCCACCACCACGGGCAACGTACCCCAGTATTTGCAGGACTTCGGCAACACCGTGGCGCCAGGCACGACCACCCACAACGTGACCCTCTACAGGGCGGCCAGTGGCGCACTGGTCTTCTCCGCCGGCAGCGTCCAATGGACCTGGGGCCTGGACCAGGAGCATGACGGAGACGGCGCGGCCGCCGACATCCGGATGCGGCAGGCCCAGGTGAACCTCCTGGCCGACATGGGTGCACAACCCGCCACCCGGGCCGCAGGCCTGGTCGCAGCCACCGCGAGCAGCGACAAAACTGCGCCGACCGCCGCAATAACGGCCCCTGCCAACGGCACTGCGATCGCCCATGGCGCCAAGGTGACCGTCACGGGAACCGCAGCGGACACCGGCGGCGTGGTGGCCGGCGTCGAGGTTTCCACCGACAACGGTGCCACCTGGCATCCAGCCCAAGGCAAACAGAACTGGACCTACAGCTACATTCAGCAGGGATTTGCAACCGCCGCCATCCAGGCCCGCGCGATCGACGACAGCGCAAACATCGGTGCCGCAACATCCCGAAGCCTCACAGTGAACGGTCCCTACAGCGTCTTCGGACAAACGATTCCTGCCAAACCGGATTCCGGCGACGGTGGATCCTACGAGATGGGACTGCGGTTCACCCCGACAGTGGACGGATTCATCACAGGAGTCCGTTTCTACAAGAGTGCAGCCAACACAGGAACCCACACCGGCTCCCTGTGGAACTCCAGCGGAAGCCGCCTGGCCACCGCCACCTTCACCAACGAGACATCCACCGGCTGGCAAACCGTCCTCTTCAGCCAGGCCGTGGCCGTAGCAGCCGGACAAAAGTACACCGTCTCCTACACCGCACCCAACGGCCACTACGCCGTCAAGGAATTCCAATGGGCAAGTTTCGGCTCCACCGCCGCGCCCCTCACGGTGGCCGGAGGCTTCGGCGCCGAACCCGCCGGTGTCTATGCAGGCGGGCAGGGCTTCCCCACCTCCAGCTTCAACGGCGGCAACTACTTCGTTGACGCGGTGTTCAGCACGGTGGACACCAGTCCCATGACCGTCTCCGGGCACAACCCGCTGCCGTCATCCTCCAGTGTCTCGGTCAACACCTCCGTCAGCGCGGTATTCTCCAAGCCCGTCGCAGCTGCGTCCGTGAAGCTCAACCTCGCCTCCAGCTCCGGACCAGTGGCGGGAACCACCTCGTACGACTCCGCCACCCGCAGGGCAACCTTCACACCGTCAGCAGCGCTCGCCTTCAGCACCCAGTACACGGCAACGCTGTCCGGGACCGACACCAGCGGTGGCGGGGTGACGGCCGGCGGCACGTGGTCCTTCACCACCGGTGCCACGATCCCCGTTCCCGGTTCGTGCCCGTGCAGCCTGTTCAACGACTCCGTCACCCCCGGGATCGAGGAACTGAGGGAAGGTGTTCCGCTGACCCTCGGCGTACGGTTCTCGAGCGTTTCTGCCGGTGAAGTGCTGGGTATGCGCTTCTATAAGTCGGCGGGCAACACCGGCACGCACAACGGCGCCCTTTACACAGCATCCGGGCAGCAGCTTGCCACGGTGAGCTTCACCAACGAATCTGCCTCCGGATGGCAGTCCGCCATGTTCAGCCAACCGGTCCAGATGGCAGCCAACACCGAGTACATCGTGTCCTACAAGTCATTGACCGGGACCTATTCGGCCACGCCCAACGGATTCGGCCAAGGCATGAGCGTAGGACCACTGCGGACGGGCTCCGACGCCGGCGCCTACACCTACAGCGGCGACTTCCCCGGTTCACGGTCCTCTACGAGCTACCTGGTGGATGTGATCGTCAACGTGCCGCCGCCCGCCTTCACGCCGACCAACAAGACACCGTTGCCAGGATCATCCAGTGTTCCGTTGGACACCGCCGTCAGCGCGGTGCTGTCCGAGGCAGCCACGGGAGTCAGCCTCTCCGTCAAGACGGCGGCCGGCGCCACGGTGGCCGGCACCTCGACCTACAACACGGACACCAGGAAAGTGACCTTCACGCCGAGCGCACCACTGGCCGCGGCTACCAGCTACACGGCCACCGTCACGGCAACAGCAGTGTCGCGGCAGGTACTGAGCGATGCCACGTGGACGTTCACCACGGTTCCTGCGCCGCGGACACCCGGCGCCTGCCCCTGCACGCTCTATCAGGACACGGTGACACCGGCAACGCCGGACGCCAACGATGGCGTTCCCCTGACCCTCGGCGTCAGGTTCGCCAGCGACACCGAAGGCCAGGTCACCGGCATCCGGTTCTACAAGTCGTCCGGAAACACCGGAGCCCACACCGGCTTCCTGTACACGGCAACGGGCCAACTGCTTGCCAGCGTTGCTTTCGCCAACGAATCGACCATGGGCTGGCAAACGGCAATGCTCAACCAGCCCGTCACCATCCAGGCGGATGTCGAGTACGTGGTGGCGTACAAGTCACCCACGGGCAACTACTCCTACACGGCCAATGGTTTCGGCCCGGGCTTCACCAGCGGACCCCTCCGGACCGCGTCCGACTCCGGCGCTTTCGCCTACGGCAGCGACTTCCCCAACGCCTCCTCCAGTTCGAGCTACCTGGTGGATCTGGTGTTCGCGGTAACCCCGCCTCCGTTCACCATCAGTGAGCAGGTTCCGGCACCCGGTGCCACGGGCATACCCGGCGACGTGAAGCCGTCCATCACCTTCTCCAGCGCAATCCGTCCCGGCGCCACGTTCACGCTGGGCACCAACGGGTCCTCCATCGCCGGAACCGCGGCATTGTCGGCCGACGCCCGTACGCTGGTCTTCACCCCCGCCACGGCCCTCCCCGCGAGCGCAACAGTCACGGCGACTGTTTCAAATGTGGTGTCCCAACAGGGCCAGACCCTGCCCACCACCACGTGGCAGTTCACTACTGCTGCTGCCACTATCCAGCAGTCCTCGATGTTCGGGTCTCTGGCTCCCCAGGTGGCAGCAGCGTCCGATCCGCAGCCCGTTGAACTAGGAACGGCCTTCACTGTGTCCCAGCCCGGCAACGTAACAGCGATCCGTTTCTACAAGGGGACGGGCAATTCCGGAACGCATGTGGGCTCGCTCTGGAATTCCGCGGGAACACGGATAGCCCAGGTGACGTTCACCAACGAGACGGCGACGGGCTGGCAGACAGCCACCTTGTCCACGCCGGTAGCGCTCACGGCGGGCCAGCGGTACGTGGTTTCCTACCGCGCACCCAACGGCCGCTACTCCTACACCTCGGGCTTCTTCAACCAAACCTGGACCAGTGGAGTCTTCACTGCGTCCGGACCCAACAACGGCCTCTACCGGTATGGCTCGGGCAGTGTGATGCCGGGCAACTCGTGGAATGCAACAAACTACTTTGTTGACGTTGTCTTCGCGACCACCGGAACCTCCCAAGCAGCACCAGCCCAGACACAGACGGCTACGGCAACCCCAACAGCCACCAGTACGGCAACGGCTTCCCCGAGCCCCACGCCAACACCCTCACCCACCACAACGCAATCCGGCGGACTGCTCTGCACGCTGTTGCGGACCTGCTGAAACCCAACCGCCCCTAAGCTGCCGGCGCCCGTTCCCCCGAACTCCAGGAGCGGACGCCGGCATCGTTGTGAAAGATTACCGAACCACGCTGGGCGACCACGCGTGCTTGATGAAGACGGACGGTTGGGACGCCGGATCGGTACCCAGCTTCCAGATATTGCTGTCGCCCTCCAGCGACTCGTCCGCGAGGCCATAGAGCAGGTTGTCGTTGTCCAGCCACTCAATCTGGTCATCCACGCTGCGCTTCTCAGCCAGGACTGTTTCCCGTCCTGAAGCGAGGTCAAGAACTGCGACGTTCCAGTGGGCGGCCAGCGTCCCGCCGTCGTTCTTCTTATAGGCAATCCTGGTGCCGTCCGGAGAGATGGACGGGCACTCGACGTTGTCGTGGACGGCGGTCAGGGTCTTAGCCGACAGGCTTCCCCGAACCAGCCAGATGCGGCCGGACGATGCTGCCGTTGCATAAAAAGCATCCTCCTGACCGGGCACGAAGGTGACACCCCAGATATTCCTGTCCGCCGCCGTCAGTTGCTGGCCGTTGACCATCAGGGCAAAGTCCTCAAGATTGCCGGTGGTGCCCGATGGCAGGGCGATTTCGGTGGCCGTGGAGAATCCGGCCGTGGCGTACGAGTGTCCTGTGACGAAGACGGTGGTGGCAATCATGGAGCCGTCGGGACTGGTCCGGGTCCGGCTGGGAATTCCAGGCAAAGGCCACGTGCGTTCGCGGTTCCAGTCCTTGTCCAGCACCTCGGCTTGAAAAGCTGTGACGAGTCCGCGGTTTGTCTTCAGGCAGACCACGCTCGACCTGGTCCCGTACACCCTGTCACAGGCTTGGCCACTGACGGCCCGGGTGCCGTCAGGCTCGGACAAGGGAACTGTTGCGGCGTTGCCGTAGCCTTGGCCCGCAGCGGTGTTCCTGAACAGGACAAAGGGAACCGAAGGAAGCTGACCGCCTGCAGTCACGCCAACGGAAGGGGCCGCCGTGAGGCTCTCCTGGAAGCGCTGATAGGCACTGGCAGCATAGATTCCCGCCGCCGCCAGCACCACTGCCGTCACGGCCAGCAGGATGCCCCAGCGCAGCCGCCCCGTGACGATCGTCCCGCTCACGCACTTGCCTTCGCGCCTTTGGCGCCGGGCAGGATGAAGAGCACAGCCACCACGGCGCATGCCAGCAAAGCGCCGGCAATGACCATGGCAGTGGTCGCACCCACGGCGAACCACAGCACACCGAATCCTGCTGAAGCGGCCATTCTGCTCAGCGCCACCACGGTCTGCGCCGACGCAATGCCCATGGCCAGCTTGCCATGCGGCGTCAGTTGGGCCGCCAGGGCGGCCAGCACGCCGTCGGTGGCCGCATAGAAAGCGCCGAGGAGGATGAGGCAGCCCGCGGTACTCCACAAGCCGCCCCATGGCAACGCAGCCAGGAAGTAGCAGGCGAGCAGAGCGACGTGGCCGCCGATGAACACGGGAACCCTGCCAACCCTGTCAGCCAACCGTCCCAAGGGAATCGCGAATGCCAGGAAGACCACGTTCGTCCCCACGAACAGCAGGGGGAACCACTGGACCGCAAAGGAATCGCGCGCCTGCAGGACAAGGTAGATGAACGCATCGCCGATCGTGAGGATGCCCAGGAGTCCGGCTGCGATGAGCAACCTGCCAAGTCCCGGTTCTTTGAAATGCCCCCACGAGAGAGCGAAGAGGCGGCGTTCGGTGCCCGGCCCTGTTTTGGCGCTCTGCGCGTCCCGCAGTCCGGGCGCCTTGAGGTCCGGCACCACCAGGGCCAGCACGGCCACGCCGATGACGGCAAACGCAAGCGAGACGACGAAAACCGTGCTGAAGCCGTTGGGGATCATCAGCAGGACAAGGAAGGCAATCATGGGTCCGGCAGCGGCACCGATGTTGTCCAGCATCCTGTGGACACCAAAAGACCTCGCCAGGTGTTCCGGTTGGGCAGAAACCGTAATAAGTGCGTCCCGGGGGGCGGTGCGGATGCCCTTGCCGATCCGGTCGCCCGTGACGATCGCCGCTATGGTCCAGAAACCGCCGGCAAACAGGAAACCGATGCGGGCCAGCATGGAAAGCCCGTATCCGGCCAAGGCCACACGTTTGGGATGGCCCGTGCGGTCGGCGGCCCAACCCGCTGCAATCCGCACGATCGCGCTGGCACCCTGGTTGATCGCATCGATAAATCCGAAGGCGATCGTCCCAAGTCCCAGGAACCCGGTGATGTACAGCGGCAGGACAGCGGCCACGGATTCGGAGGAAACATCCGTGACCATGCTGACGATGCCCAACCACAGAATGACCGGAGACAAACGAAACGGAACGTCGACCGCTGACATTCCGTCCACCGGCGCCGGACCGGCGCCCTTCGGCTTGTCCCGCTTACCTCCGCTGCGGTCAGAAAGAGAAATATACATCCATGCCCCTACCCTGCCGTACGGATGCTGCCCAGCAACTGGAAGCGTGAGCTCCCTGTTCCTGTCGTCGAAACCGATACCGTGACCGTGTCCCCGCCCCGGACAAACCTCTGCGCCAGGGAACCGTCGGGGGCGGGCGCGTCCTCGAACCAGAAACCCCGGCCCACAAGGGTCTGCCGGAAGTCGGCCAGGACGTCAGACTGGGAGGCGCCGACGATCCCGTCTGCGGTCAGCTGCACGATGTCCCCCGACGTCGAAATGCTGGTGGAGCCTACGGTGGTCCCTTTGGGCAGGGTGAGGATGTCTGCCGGCCAGCCGTCCACCACTTCTCCCTGGGCCGTGCCCGGCGCCGGTGGCACTCCTGTGAGCAGCGGGGCGGGCTCTGACGGAGCAGGAAGTCCCGTCGGCGTGGCCGTGACCGGCGGAAGGACCTCCAGGGGCTTGGTGCCGGAAGGTTGCTCTGCGGCGCCGTAGGTCGGATTGGGTTCGGAAGCGTTCGACGTCGGGCTGCCGGAGCCGGGTGCCGCGGCACTGGCGGAAGGGTCTGCACCGGCAGCACTGCTTGTACTGGTGGAGGGGGCCGGGGAGGCGGTACTCCCCTGCCGGGCCAGCTGATCGAAAACCACGGCAGCCACGGCAATCACCAAGGCAAGACACAGCCCCACGATCACCAGCCGCCGCGCCGTCATGGCCGGTCCAGCCCTGTCGCATCACCTTGCGCCAAGCTTTTCATGGGGACAGTCTGCCAGTTGCCACCCCTGATGCGGAACAGTTTGAACGGTGCGGAAAATTGCGCGGTCCGCGTGCTTGCCGGAGGGCTTTTACCAGCGCCCGTTCCTGGGACGCGGCTGGCAGACAGGGCACGTGTAGGAGGAACGGTTCATGAACTGTTCCCGCTTTATGATGCTGTGCAGCCCGGCGGCTTCACACCGGCTGCAGGCCTGGCCTTCCCGCCCGTAGGCATTGAGGGACCGCGCGAAGTACCCGGAGTCGCCGTTGACGTTGACGTACAGCGAATCGAAGCTCGTTCCCCCGGCAGCGAGAGCTTCATCCATGACGTCCTTGACCGCCTGCAGGAGCCGTTCCGTGTCCGCGCGCCGCAGCCTGTCCGTGGGCCGTGCATAGTGGAGCCGTGCCCGCCATAGGGCCTCATCGGCGTAGATGTTGCCGATCCCGGAAATGAGGGACTGGTCCAGGAGCGCGCGCTTCAAGCCTGTTTTCCTGGCCTTAAGCCTGCGGTGGAACGCATCCAGGGAGAACAGGGGATCCAGGGGGTCCCTGGCAATGTGCGAGGCTTCTTCGGCAATCTCCGGCAGCGGGGTCTCACCGAGACCGCCGGGGCCGTGGTCCGGGGTGGGCACCATGGACGTCACGAACAATCCGCCAAAGATGCGCTGGTCGACGAACCGCAGTTGCTCCGGCATGCCGGCGGACTCGCTGAGCCGGATCCTGACCTTGAGGTGTTTTTCATCCGGAACATCCGGGTCCTGCATGAGCAGTTGCCCGCTCATGCCAAGATGCGCCATCAAGGCAACCTTGGGCATCGGCGCTGTCATTGCCGGGCCGTCGTCCATGGCCAGGGGCATCCACAGGAACTTGCCACGGCGGACCACGTCCACCACCCTCGTGTGTTCCAGGTTGCCGACGAAATCTTCCACACCCAGGGCATGCCTGCGGATGGAACGTGGGTCCAGGACCTCCACGGCGGTGATCGTGCGGCCCCTGACCCAGCGGGCCAGTCCGCGGCGGACAACCTCGACTTCGGGAAGTTCAGGCATGGTTCAGGCGGAAGCCGGTCCGGCGGGCGCCTGGTCCGTCGCCGTCAGGGCGCGCCAGGCATCGGCTGCGGCTTCCTGCTCGGCTTCCTTCTTCGAGTGTCCGGACCCGCGGCCGTAGGGCATACCGCCGATGTTCAGTACGGCCTCAAAGGTGCGCGCGTGGTCGGGGCCGGAGCCTTCCACGGCGTAGTGGATAGTGCCAAGCTGTCGGCTGGCGGTCAGCTCCTGGATGCTGGTTTTCCAGTCGGTTCCCGCGCCCAAGGCACCGGCGTCTTTAAGCAGCGGCCCCACCAGGCGCATGACCAGCTGGCGGGCGGTCTCAATGTCATTGGACAGGTAAGTTGCGCCGATCAGCGCCTCCATGGTGTCCGCGAGGATTGAGGCCTTGTTCTTGCCATCGGTCAGTTTCTCGCCCTGGCCGAGATAGATGAACTCCCCAAGGCCAAGCTGACGGCCGATACCGGCCAAGGCCCGCGTACTCACGACGGCGGAGCGCCGCTTTGCGAGCTCGCCTTCGGGCAGCTCGGGGTTCTCCCGGTACAGGGAATCTGTGACGGAGAAACCCAAAATGGAGTCGCCGAGGAACTCAAGGCGCTCGTTGGTGGGGATCCCGCCGTTCTCGTACGCGTAGGAGCGGTGTGTCAGAGCAAGACGAAGCGTCTCGGTGTCAATGGAGACACCGAGACGCTTCAGAAGCTCTTCAGTTGAAGACATCCTTGGTCAGCCTTTGACGGCAGATCAGGCGTCTGCGACCTTGCGGCCCTTGTATTCAAGGAACAGCGCGGTACCGGCGGAGTCGGTGACGACCTTCGCCTGGTGCGGCAGGCTGTAGGTAACGCGACCGTTTTCGACGGTCTTGACCAGGTTGGGGGCAGTTGCCTTCCACTGGGCACGGCGTGCGCGCGTGTTTGCGCGAGACATTTTCCGCTTGGGAACAGCCACGGCTATCTCATTTCTCTCTTAGTCCAACACTTACTAATCAGTTTGCCGGTCATTCTTAGCCAGATCAGCTAGGGCAGCCCAGCGAGGGTCAATGACCTCGTGGTGGTGCCCCGGCTCGTCTTCCAGGCGTATTCCACATTCGGAACAAAGGCCCTGGCAGTCTTCCCGGCACACCGGCTGGAACGGCAGCGTGGTTACCACTGCGTCCCGCAACACCGGCTCAAGATCGATCAGATCGTGCTCGACTCGACGTTGCTCTTCATCGTCTTCTCCTTCTGAAAGCTCAACACCTTCATAGAAGAAAAGTTCTTGCACATTGACCTCAAGGTCATACGCAAGGGGATCCAGGCATCGCCCGCATTCGCCGGTAACTTCGACGATCGCGGATCCGGATACCAGAATTCCTTCGTGTACGGCCTCCAGACGAAGGTCCAGCTCGACATCCGAGCCTTCCTCCACGCCAATGAGTGCCACACCAAGGTCACTTGGTGCAGGTACATGCTCGTTGAGTGTCCGCATTGTGCCCGGGCTGCGCCCGAGGTCCTTGACTGACAGCGCCAAGGGCGAACTTGCATCGCTCTTAATGAGAACTCCTGTAGAACATATGACCGACGTACCATCTTAGCCTGATCGCGAGTGAGGACTCAAACCGGCGCCGGGGCGCGCAAAAGCACGGCGGTTTCCGTTTGGATCCCCGGGGCATCAAGCCATCGAGGCACCTGACAAGCCTACCCCTTGCGCGGACTGTCCGACGGAGGCTCGCCAGCCAGGAGGCGCTTGAGCACCGATTTGGGCACGAAGTCCGAGATGTCACCACCGAGGACGTTGACCTCTTTGATCAGTGTGGAGGACAGATGGACATAATGCGCTTCCGCCGGAAGGAACACGGTTTCGACACCGGACAATTGCCTGTTCATCGTGGCCATGGGCAGTTCGTAGTCGAAGTCGGAAGACGAGCGCAGACCCTTGACGATCGCCGACACTCCACGGTGACGGCAATACTCCGCCAGAAGCCCCTCCCCCATGGGCTCCACGATGATGCCACGCAGCGAGGCCAGGGTCTCCCGCGCCATTTCCATCCGGTCCTCCAGGCTGAAACGGTACTTCTTGGCGTAGTTGGTGGACACAGCCACGATGACTTCGTCGAACAAGCCGGCCGCGCGGGCAATGACCTCGAGATGGCCGTTGTGGATGGGGTCAAAGGATCCGGGGCATACCGCGCGTCTCATGAGACGAACCTACCCCAAAGCTTCGCCGGGATACCATGGCTGACATGTCATCCGCAGGCAGCACCGTCCCCTTGGCCGCTCCCGGCAGTTCCGCCAGCCCGTGGCAACGCGCAGCCAGCGGAGCCAACCTGTTGTCCGCGGACGGAACGCTGGGCATGACGATCTTCGAAGAGATGACCACGCTGGCCAACTCCACAGGTGCCATCAACCTCGGCCAGGGTTTCCCCGACGAGGACGGACCGGCCGACATCAAGGCAGCGGCGCAGGCGGCTATCGCCGCCGGCGCCAACCAATATGCGCCCGGCAAGGGCGTCCTCGAACTCCGTGAGGGCGTAGCCGCCCACCAGCACCGCTTCTACGGGCTGGATGTTGACCCGCAAGCTGAAGTCGTGGTCACCACCGGAGCCACGGAAGCCATTGCTGCATCGCTGCTGGCTTTTGTACAGCCCGGAGACGACGTTCTCACCTTCGAGCCTTTCTACGACTCCTATGGGGCCATCATCGGGATGGCCGGCGCCCGCCACGTGACCGCTCCCCTGCAGGCCCCGGATTTCCTCCCCGATCTCCAGGCCCTCGAGACCGCCTTCACCGACCGCACCAAGGTGGTTCTCCTCAACAACCCGCACAATCCCACAGGCGCCGTCTTCCCCCGGGAAGTCCTGTCCAGGATCGTGGAGCTGGCCGTCAAGCACGACGCCATCATTGTCAGCGACGAGGTCTACGAGCACCTGACCTTCGGCGTGCCGCACATACCGGTAGCTACGGTGCCCGGCGCCGCTGGACGGACAATCACGATTTCCTCGGCGGGCAAAACCTTCTCCTTCACCGGTTGGAAGGTCGGCTGGCTCACGGGGCCGGCAGACCTCGTGGCGGCGATCCGTACGGTCAAGCAGTTCCTGACCTACAGTTCCGGGACACCGTTCCAGAGCGCCATTGCCGTGGGCCTTGCCCTTCCCGACGACTTCTACACCGGCATCGCCAGGGAACTTGAGCAGAAACGGGACATCCTTTCCGAGGGACTCCGCGCGGCAGGGTTCGGCGTCTACACCCCCAGCGGGACATACTTCGTTAACGTAGATACTGCCCCGCTGGGAATAGCGGATTCCGTGGACCTGGCCCGGCGCCTGCCGGAACTGGCAGGAGTGGCGGCCATACCAGTTCCGGTGTTTTGCCATGCCGAAGGTGCTGAACGGACGCGGACCCTCCTGCGGTTCGCATTCTGCAAGAAACGCGAAGTCCTGGAAGCTGCTGCCGAACGGCTCGCAACCCTGAGGGACCGGCTCTGAAAGGCACCGGAGGTCCCCACGCTGCAAGCCGCTTCCTGCGTGCCACGGGACAACATGCCACCATCGAGGCCGACACCTTGGTGGAGGGCGCCTGCATCCTCAGCATCGGCGGGGCTGAGCAGTCCCACGTCAACCTGGCCCACCCCGAGGACATCTTCTACGAATACCTCCGCAGGATCGGACATCTTGTGGACCTGGCCGCCCGCCCAGGCATCCCCGTCACCGCGCTGCACCTCGGCGCCGGCGCCCTGACGCTGGCCCGGTATATCCAGGCGACCAGGCCGGGCTCGGAACAGTACGCCGTGGAACTGGAACGCGAACTGCTGGACTTCGTCCTGCATCACCTGCCCATGCCGGAGGGCACCCGCCTTCACACGCACATCGGCGACGCCCGCGACGCACTGGCAGAGCTTCCCGCCAAGCTGCGCTTCGACGTCGTCATTCTCGATATCTTTTCCGGTCCCGAAGCCCCGGCACATATTGCGTGCCGGGAATTCTACGAGGAAGCGGCGGCCCGTTTGCAGCCCTCCGGAGTCCTGATCGTCAACGTCGGCGATGAAGCAGCTTTGACCTTGGTGCGAAGCCAGGTGGCCGCGCTCAGGGAAAGCATGGCGGACGTTGCTGCGTTCGCCGAAAGCGGCATGTTTGACGGCCGCTACCCGGGAAACATCGTGCTGGCCGGCACACTGGCGCCCTGGCCACAGGACTGGACGACGCAACTGCTGGCCCGCGGCCCGCACCCCGCCGCCGTGCTGACGGGCGTGGACCTCGACAAGATCACCGGCTAGGCCGGTTCAGCAAACCACAACCTGGTTTCGCCGTACTTCTTCTCCGCAAAGCACTCCAGGCTTTCCGGCCACTGGGGCTCCGCACTGCGGGCGGATCTTTCCACCACCACAACGGCGCCTTCGTCCAGGTGCGGCGCAAGCTTGCCGAGCACCGCACCCAGTGCCGGTTCGGCCAGCGGGTAGGGCGGGTCCAGGAACACCAGATCCCACAAGTCGCCCGGCCCTGCCCGGTCCAGATACGACTCCACTTTGGAACGGTGGACCGAAACTTTCCTGCCGCCAAGGACCTGGTTGACCATGTCTGCGTTGCGCTGGCACACATCGCTGGCGCGGGCATCGAATTCCACCAGGTCAACGCTGCGTGCACCGCGGCTGGCGCTCTCTATGCCCAGGGAACCGGACCCGGCGTACAAATCCAGGACACGGGCGTCCTCCACCACGTCCAGTGATTCCAGACGGGAAAACAAAGCCTCCTTGACCCTGTCGGTGGTGGGCCTGGTGGCCGTTCCCGGAACGCTCGTCAGCGGGTTCCCGCCTGCAACGCCGGCGATAACGCGGCTCATGCACGTGCTCCTTTAACCGCGTTCAAGGAACGCCTCTTTCTCAGGGTTCAGGTACTCATCAATGGCAGCAGCCAGCGAAGGCTGGCCCCGCAGGGTGGGATCGACGGCCACCAGGTCCTGGGCGTCCGATCGCGCGCGCACAATGAGGTCTTCGTGCTCAAGGACCCGCAGAAGCTTCAACGTTGACCGCCCACCTGACTGTGAGGCACCCAGGATGTCGCCTTCGCGGCGGAGCTTCAAGTCCTCCTGGGACAGTTCGAAACCGTCCGTGGTCGAGGCGACCGCATCAAGCCTGCGCCGGCTCGGATGGCCCGGTTCCAGCGTGGTGACCAGGAGGCAGGTTCCGGGCAGTCCGCCACGGCCCACCCGGCCACGCAGCTGATGGAGCTGCGAAATGCCAAACCTGTCCGCATCCAAAATCACCATGAGCGTGGCGTTGTGGACATCCACACCGACCTCGATAACGGTGGTGGAAACCAACAGCTTGGTCTGGTTCCCGGCGAACGACGCCATGGTCTCTGACTTGACCACCGGGTCCTGCCGCCCGTGAAGCGGGGCCAAGGGAACTCCCGCCAGCGAAGGCTCCTGGAGGAGGCTTTCGACCACGGCCGTGACGGACGCGAGCTCGCGGGACGGTCCTTCAGCCGACAGTTCGGCATCGCCCGGTTCAGCCTCCCCCGGACTGAAATCGCCGTCGTCGTCCGTTCCGATCTTGGGGCAGACGACGTACACCTGGTGCCCGGCGTCAATTTCCTCACGGGAGCGCTTCCAGATCCGGTCCACCCAGCCCGGGTTTTCCGCCAGGCCTACCACGTGGGTGGAGATCGGCGCCCGGCCTGCCGGCAGTTCATCCAGGACGGAGGTCTCCAGATCACCGAACACCGTCATGGCTACCGTGCGGGGAATGGGGGTGGCGGTCATGACCAGCAGGTGCGGCGGCCGCTGCGCTTTGGCCCGCAGCGCATCACGCTGCTCCACCCCAAAGCGGTGCTGTTCATCCACCACGATCAAGCCAAGGTCCTGGAAACTGGTCTTGTCGCTCAACAGGGCATGGGTGCCGATCACGATGCCCGCATTGCCCGACGCGGCATCGAGCATGGCCTGCTTGCGGGCGGCCGTGGGCATGGATCCGGTCAGGAGCACCACCTGGACGCCTTCCTCTGCGGCATCACCGCCCAGCATCCCGGAACCACCGAACAGCGTATCGCGGGCCAAGGGGCCGAGGGTCCGGCGGATGGAATCGTAGTGCTGGGCCGCGAGTACTTCCGTCGGGGCAAGGAGGGCGGCCTGGCCGCCGGCATCCACCACCTGCAGCATGGCCCGGAGCGCCACAATCGTCTTGCCGGACCCCACTTCCCCTTGCAGGAGGCGGTTCATGGGTGTGTCCCGTGCGAGTTCTTCGGACAAGGTCTTTCCCACGGCCGCCTGCCCCGCTGTGAGGGTGAAGGGAAGGTTTCGGTCGAACACACCCAGGATGCCCTCGGCCACGGGACGGCGTGCGGTGGCTTCCTCCGCCGCAAGCTGTGCACGGCGCCGGGCAAGCGCGGCCTGGAGGACCAACGCCTCCTGGTACCGGAAGCGTTCCTGGGCACGTTGCCAGTCCCTGGCTGTTTCCGGCATGTGGATCAGGCGGTAGGCCTCAGCCACGCCCAGGAGCTTGTCCCGGTGGACCACCGGCTGCGGCAAGGGGTCAGGGAGTGACTGCAGGTCCAGCGTCTGCAGCAGGGTGGTGATGACCTTGTGGATCGACCAACTGGTCAGCTTGGCAGTGGCCGGATACACGGGAATGGGCATGGCTGCCAGCTTTTCCGGATCCATGGCGCCTTCGACATCCGGGTCCTCGTCCAGCAGCAGGAAATCGGGATTGGTCAAGCCAAGTGCCCCTCCGTAACGGGTCACTTTGCCGGAGAACATCGCACGCCGGCCCGGCAGGAGTTCAGCCTTGGCCCGGAATCCGTTGAAGAAGCTCACTTTCAGCGTCCCGGCCACGGTGCTGCCGCCGGCTTCGTCCGTGACCACGACGTCGGTAATCGAACCGCGGCGGGCACGCATCTGACGCGTGCTGTTGGAAATGACCCGTGCGATCAGGGTTACTTCTTCGTCCAGCGGCAGCTTGGAGATAGGAGTCAGCTCGCCGCGGCTGAGGTAGCGCCTGGGAAAGTAGTTGAGCAACGCACCCGTGGTTTTAATGCCCAGGTGTTTCTCCAGCACCCCTGCCGAGCGTTTGCCGATCCGGCGTTCCAGGGGCAGTTCGAGCTCAGTGTTCATGCGGCGAAGGGTGCGCTGCGGGCCCGGCATCCTGCACTGCCGCGGGCTCCCGGGGAACTGCAAGTTGGCTCACGGCAAGGTCCGTGGGCTCCCCCAGGGAGCGGATCAAGGCCACTGCGGGCTCAGGGTCGGGGACGTGGACATGGACGCGCCAGCGGTACCGCACCTCCGCCGCGGAGTCGTCGTCTTGGTGATGGTTTGCCGAGCTGCCCACCTGGCTCATGATCACCGAATCCCCCATCTCATCAAGCCGCTGGCGGAGGATCGCCGCATCCAGGGGCAGGAGGTCGATGGTGCACATCACTTCAACGCCGTCATCTGCCGGCATGTGCTGGTGGATGTGCGGGTCCTGCAGCTGGTAACCGTGCAGGCCGTCCAGGAGCTCGTCCTGCAGCTCCTCTCCCAGCACTGCGGACCGGAGGCAATCGAGAACCAACAGCATGCCCACCCCGCCGGCATCCACTACATGGGCATCGTGGAGCGGTGCCAGTTGGTCTTCGGTGCGCACCACAGCCTGGAACGCTGCCTCCACCACGGCATCCAGCGCAAGGCCGAGCGCATGGTTGGAGTCGTCTCCGTTCTGGGTGGCGTCTACCGCCTGGGCAGCGTGGGCTGCTGCTTCCAGGACGGAGAGCATGGTTCCGGAAACGGGCTCGCTCAGTGCGGACCAGGCCCTGATTTGGGCCCGGTGCAGCGCGGCGGCAAGCAAAGGGGCACTCAGCCGGGTTTTTCCGGCCAGCGGTTCGGCGGCCGCGCACAGGAAGACGGCCAGCAACGTCCCGGAGTTGCCACGGGCTTGTTCGATGGCAGCCTGGCCGGCGTGTGCAAGGACCGCTCCGACGTCGGCACCGGCTTCGGTATTCCCGGCCGGAGAGTCGTCGAGGGCGCCAAAGGCTGCACGGGCCGTCAGATAGAGGTTCGTACCGGTGTCGCCATCAGCGACGGGAAAAATGTTGATCGCGTTGAGGCGGTCGCTGTGGTTGCCCAGGACCACCTCCGTTTTGCCTAGCCAACGTCTCATGGCGTGCGCATTCGCGGCGATCTTAGTCTGCAAAATGATCCCATCCCACGGTGTCGGCAGCTTGCCCGGCAATCCGGACCCCGTTGTCTCCCGGCGGTGCAACGGCATGCACTGAGCCTATCGCAGTGAACCCCTCCGGCAGCTGAATTCCGGCTGGGAAAGTGGCCAGCAACCCGTGGTCCTCTCCCCCGCCCAACACCCACTCCATGGCATCGGCGACCAGCAGGGCAGCGGCAGGTTCGAGCGGCGTGGCATAGCTTTTGAGGACGCCAGGGTCGAGGTCGATCAGCACGTTGCTGGCTGCGGCGAGCCGGGCGGCGTCACGGATGAGCCCGTCGGAAATGTCCATCATGGCGGACACTCCGGAGGCCGCCGCCAGGGGGCCCGCGGCCAGAGGTGGCCAGGGCCTGCACTGGCTGTCCATGAGGTCCCGCTGTTCAAGCGTGAGGCCAGTGACCGCCATGCCGCTTTCCAGCAGGGCCAGGCCGGCGGCAGCGCGACCCACGGTTCCGGCCACGGCCACGGAATCCCCGGGCCGGGCACCTGAGCGGAGCACCGGCGGCTTGCCCGCCAACGTGCCCATGACGGCCACGGTCACGGACAGTTCACGCCCCCGGCCCAAATCGCCCCCCGCCACGGAACATTCCGCTGCCCCTAAACCTGAGATGCCCGCTGTGAGCCCGTCGGCAAACTCCTCCACCCATGAGACGGGAGTGGCCGGCGGCATGCTGAGGCTCACGACGAGGGACGTGGCGGTTCCGCCCATGGCATTGATGTCGCTCAGGTTTTGTGCGGCGGACTTCCAACCGACGTCGAAGCCCGTGGTCCGGTACCCGTTGTTCCACTCGACACGGAAATCCTGGTCCTGGGTCTGGGTATCAATGGAGATGAGTGTCCTGCCGTCCGGTGCAGCCACCAGCGCAGCATCATCGCCCGGGCCCAGGAGGACCCCCGGGCCCTGATGAAGCCGCGGAAAAATCCGGGCAAGGAGCTGTGGCTCCGACAACTGGCCGACGGTGAGGTGATCTTCGTGCACGCATCTACGCTATCGCGGCCGGCCGACAGAATAGCCGTGGCCATTGCCAGCGCCGGGATACCGCCTTCCCGGAGGTTATGTGACCAGCGCAACGTAAAGCCGGCGGGTCCGGCGGGCCGGGATAGTCTGGACTGATGCACCAGGATTTCGTTCGCCGTACCAGCCTTGTCCTTTCGCTGGGTGCGGCTTCCGCGCTGGCTTTGTCGGCGTGCGCCCCCGCTGTGGACGTCCCGGCCGCTGCCGACGCGGCCAACCCCGCCTGCGCCCCCATGATGGTCGCGCTGCCGGATTCAATCGGCGACGCAACGCTCCGGAAAACCAACAGCCAGGCAACAGCAGCCTGGGGTGACCCTTCCCAGGTGATCCTCCGGTGCGGGGTCAACGTACCCGGTCCCACCACCGACCGCTGTGTCAGCGTCAACGATGTCGACTGGGTTATCAAGGAAGGCAACCCCGTGTGGACGCTGACCACGTTCGGCCGCGAGCCCGCCACTGAAATCCTGATCGACCCCGCCAAGCTCGAATCGGCCAATATCAGCTCTGCGACCGTCCTGACGGAACTGGCCAACGCCGCCGGCAAGATCAAGGCAACCAAGGGCTGCGTAGGCCAGGAAGAACTGCAGGACCTGCCCTCAAGCCAGTAGCCGTCCCCGGCCGAGCGGCACGGCCTGCCCCGCTGACTGTTGTCCGGTTCTAGCGCAGGCCGGTCTTCCGGGTCAGCGCCAAGTGGATCAGTTCGTCGATGAGTTCGCTGTAGGAAAGCCCGGACGCAGCCCACATCTGCGGGTACATGCTCTTGGGAGTGAACCCGGGCATGGTGTTGATCTCATTGATGATCAGCTCACCGGACGGCGTGTAGAAGAAGTCCACCCTGCTGAGTCCCTCGGCGCCCACGGCATCGAAGGCCACAGCGGCCAGCTCACGGACCCTGGAAATGGCCTCCTCCGGCATGTCTGCCGGGCAGCTCAGCGCCGCTGCGCCGTCCTCGACATACTTGGCGGCAAAATCGTAGAACTGGTGCTCGCCGGCAGAGACGGCGATTTCCCCTGGCATGGACGTCCGCGGAGCATCGGTGCCGCGTCCCTGGAGCACGGCGCATTCAATTTCCCGGCCGCTGATACCGGCTTCAATGACCAGCTTGAGGTCGTGGCGGCGTGCCTCTTCAATGGCCGAATCCAGGCCGTCCAGGGAGTCCACCTTGGAAATGCCCATGGAGGAGCCTGCCCGGGCGGGCTTGACGAAAACAGGGAAACCAAGCTTGTCCACCCGTTTCCGGACACCGTCGGCATCGGTCAGCCATTCGCGGTCCGTCACCGCGATGTATGGTCCCACCGTCAATCCCGCGGCTTCGAAGACCACCTTCATGTAGTGCTTGTCCATGCCCACTGCGGAAGCCAGGACACCGGCTCCCACATACCGCGTGTCGGACAGTTCCAGCAGTCCCTGGATGGTTCCGTCCTCGCCAAAGGGGCCGTGCAGCAAAGGGAAAACCACATCCACGGAGCCGAGCTCCTGCGGAACAGCGTTGGGAGCGGTGACGATCAGCTGGTGCTCGCCTCCGATCTCGGCCAGGGTGACAGTCTTGTCCGACGGCGGGACTTCCGGCAGCGCTGCGGCGCTCAGGGACCACTGGCTGGTGTCGCCCGCCGCCAGGACCCATTGTCCCGACTTGGCGATGCCGATCGGGACGACATCGTACTTGCTCTTGTCCATGGCGCCCATGACGCCTGCCGCTGTGACACAGCTGACGGCATGCTCACTCGAACGTCCGCCAAAGAGGACCGCCACGCGGGGGCGGCGTCCAGCGGGAAGATTTTGTTCAGTCACCATTCAGTAGTCGCCTTCGGACTTCAGCGCCCGGGCCAGCAATCGTGGCCCCAGGTCGTCAACGGACATTTTGCCTTCAAGGACGGCCACCACTGCTGCAGTGATCGGCATTTCCACGTCAAGCTTGCCTGCGAGTTCGTGCACTGCAGGCCCTGATTTGATGCCTTCGGCGGTCTGCGTCATGCGTTCACCCACCTGCTCCAGGCTGAGGCCTTCACCCAGCAACCGGCCGGCCGTGTGATTCCGCGACAGCGCCGAAGAGCAGGTAGCCACGAGGTCCCCAAGGCCCGCCAGGCCGGCCATGGTGTGGGCTTCTCCGCCGAGGGCCAAGGCCAGCCGCGAGGTTTCGGCCAGGCCCCTGGTGATCACCGACGCCTTGGTGTTGTCACCCATCTGGCGTCCTTCGCAGATACCTACGGCAAGGGCAATCACATTCTTCACGATGCCCCCGATTTCCACGCCCACGACATCAGTGCTCGTGTATGGGCGGAAGTATGGCGCCGTGCAGCACAACGCCACAGAAGCAGCGGTTTCGGCATCACTGCAGGCGACCACGGACGCCGTTGGCTGTTCCCTGGCGATTTCCATCGCCAGGTTGGGACCTGAAACCACCACAACGCGCGACGCGGGAATGCCCAGCTCCTGCGCGATGACCTCGCTCATACGGGCATCCGTAGTGAGTTCCAGGCCCTTCATCAGCGAAACGACAACGGCGTCCTGCGCGATCAGCGGCTTCCACTCGCCCAGCTGTGGCCTGAGGGATTGGGCCGGCACTGCGAGCACCACCAGCTGCGCATCCTTCAGGACTTCGGCGACATCCGTGGACGCCGTGATACCGCCGGGCAGCTCGATGTCCTTGAGGTATTGCCCGTTGCGGTGTTCCTTGTTGATCTGCTCAACGACTTCAGCGCGGCGTCCCCAAATGCGGATGTCGCGCACGGCGCCCGTAGCGGCAGCAGAGTCTGCAAGGACTTTGGCAAACGTGGTTCCCCACGAGCCTGCACCCAGGACCGCGATTGTCTCCGGTGTTCCCGTGCTGCCCGGGGCAATCGTCATTTCGTGTCCCCTTCCGGGGCGCCGGGTTCAGCCTGGTCGCGGGCCGGTTCGGTACCCCGCTCCACGAACCGGCCGTGCTTGGACTGGTTGTTGCTGGCCGGGTCCCACCTCTCGGCGGGCGGCTGGCTACCCCTGAGTTCGGCCAGGAGCGCGGTGATGGCGTCCATGATCACGTCGGTCGCTTCCTGCAGCGTCGTGCGGTCAAGCGGCCGGTCGGCGAAAGCGCTCAAATCAACGGGATCACCCACCAGGACCCGGACGGTCTTCCTGGGGAAGATATGGAACCGCTTCGCGTAGCGCGGAAAAACTTCCTGGGCGCCCCAATGGGCGATCGGTACCACAGGCGCCCCGGTCTTCAACGCCAGCCGCGCAGCTCCGGTGTGCCCCTTCATGGGCCACATGTCGGGATCGCGGGTCAGTGTCCCTTCGGGGTAGATGATGATGGCGCCTCCGGCGTCCACCACCTCACGGGCCACTTGCAGCGAGCGGTTGGCACCCGCCGTCGAACGTTCAACGGGGATCTGGCGGGTTGCCCGCAACAAGGAACCAAGCACGGGAGCCTTGAACAGGCCGGACTTGGCCAGGAAGTGCGGCGGGCGGTTTTGGTTGTACAGCATGTGGCCGACCACGATGGGGTCGATCTCCGTGCAGTGGTTGGGTGCTGCGATGAAACCTCCGGCGGGAAGCTTCTCCGTTCCCTCCCACTTCTTGGCCATCAGGATATTCATGAGCGGACGGGCAATGCCCGCCAGGAACACGAACGTGGCACGGCTCTTGGCCGATTCCTTCAAAGGAGTCCCCCGCTAGTTGGTGGTGAGGTCGAAATCGGCGCCCAAGGCGGCGAGCTTTTCCGTGAACCGTTCGTAGCCACGGTTGATGATGTCGATGCCCGTCACCCGGGAGGTGCCGGTTGCGGCCAGCGCAGCGATGAGGTGGCTGAACCCGCCGCGGAGGTCCGGGATATCGATCTCGGTACCCCTGAGCGGCGTGGGCCCGGAAATGACGGCCGAATGCAGGAAATTGCGCTGGCCGAACCGGCACGGGACACTGCCAAGGCACTCACGGTGCACCTGGATGTTGGCTCCCATCCGGGCCAGGGCGTCCGTGAAGCCGAATCGGTTCTCATAGACCGTCTCGTGGACAATGGACACCCCTTCGGCCTGGCTCAGGGCAACCACCAGCGGCTGCTGCCAGTCCGTCATGAACCCGGGGTGGACGTCTGTCTCAAGCACCAGCGGCGTGAGCTTGCCGCCGGGGTGGTAGAAACGGATGCCGTCATCCCCGATGTCCATGCCTCCGCCGACCTTGCGGTAGGTGTTCAGGAACGTCATCATGTCGCGCTGAGAGGCGCCCTCGACGAAGATATCTCCACGGGTCACCAGGGCGGCCGAGGCCCAGGACGCGGTCTCGTTGCGGTCCGGAAGGGCACGGTGGTTGTAGCCGCCAAGGTCCTTGACGCCTTCGATCCTGATGGTGCGGTCCGTTTGGACGCTGATGATGGCGCCCATCTTCTGGAGCACGGCGATCAGGTCAATGACTTCCGGCTCGGTGGCGGCACCGCTGAGTTCAGTGATGCCCTCTGCCCGGGTGGCACTGAGCAGGACCTGTTCCGTGGCCCCCACCGACGGATACGGCAGGGAAATCTTGGCCCCGTGGAGGCCGTTCGGGGCGGAGATGTGGATGCCGCCGGGGCGCTTCTCCACCACCGCACCGAACTGGCGCAGGACATTCAGGTGGTAGTCGATGGGACGGTCGCCGATTTTGCATCCGCCGAGATCGGGGATGAAGGCTTCACCGATCGCGTGAATCAGGGGACCACACAACAGGATCGGGATCCGGGAGTCGCCCGCATGGGCGTCGATGGCGGTACTGGAAGCCGTCTTGGCCTCTTTGGGGTCAAGGGTCAGGTCCCCCGTGGCCGGGTCCTTTGCCACAGTGACCCCGTGGAGCTGCAGAAGGCTGGTGACGACCTCGACGTCCTTGATCTCCGGGACGTTCCTCAGCACTGATGGTTCATTGCCCAGCAAGGCCGCAACCATGGCCTTGGGTACGAGGTTCTTGGCACCGCGAACGGTCACTCGCCCAGTCAAAGGCACGCCACCGCGGATTGTCAGAACACTACTCATCTATACCGGTTTCCTCACGACTACTCGCCCCCCAAACTAACAAAGGCTCCAGCTAAGCATAGAAGCTCGCGTTACCGAACCGAAATGCATCCGCGCCGTGCCGGGGAGATCTCCAGCCCCGGCAGCGGAAACGGAAATGGGCCGGCGGGCTCCCGGAAAGGAGCCCGCCGGCCCATGGCCGGCAGCAATTCAGTGCCGTTGTCTATCAGCTTTTCGCCGGCAGCGTGGTCGGTTTGAAGGCAGGCCGGGTGGCCTCGTACGCCGTAATGTCTTCCTCGTGCTGCAGGGTCAGGCCAATGTCGTCGAGGCCTTCCAGCAGGCGCCAGCGGGTGTAGTCGTCGATATCGAACGGAGCCACGACGTTGCCGCATTCGACAGTCTTGGAGACCAGATCCACTTTGACTTCGGCGCCCGGGTTGTTCTCCAGGACCTTCCAGATGAGCTCGATGTCGTCCTGGGCCACTTGCGCCGCCAGGAGGCCCTGCTTGCCGGAGTTGCCCCGGAAGATGTCGGCAAAACGGGAGGAGAGGACGGCCTTGAAGCCGTAGTCCTTCAGGGCCCAGACCGCGTGTTCACGCGACGAGCCGGTACCGAAGTCCGGTCCGGCCACCAGCACGGAGCCGGCGTTGAACGGAGCCTGGTTGAGGATGAACGACTCGTCCTTGCGCCACGCTGCGAACAGGGCGTCTTCGAAGCCCGTGCGGGTGATCCGCTTGAGGTAGACAGCGGGGATGATCTGGTCCGTGTCCACATTGCTCTGGCGCAGTGGGACCCCGATACCGGTGTGGGTGGTGAACTTTTCCATGGGGATCCTCCTAGACTGCGGTTCCGGTCAGCGTTCCGGCCGTTGCGGGCTCAAGGTCCGACGGCGAGCTCAGCGTCCCCCGGATGGCAGTGGCTGCAGCGACCACGGGTGAGACCAGGTGGGTCCGTCCACCCTTGCCCTGGCGGCCTTCGAAGTTACGGTTGGACGTTGATGCGCAGCGCTCACCCGGTTCGAGCTGGTCCGGGTTCATGCCCAGGCACATGGAGCAGCCGGCAAAACGCCATTCGGCGCCGAAGTCCTTGAACACCTTGTCCAACCCCATTGCTTCGGCTTCCAGCCTGACGCGGGCAGAACCGGGAACCACCAGCATGCGCACGTTCGGGTCCTTCTCCCGGCCACGGATGATGTCCGCGGCGGCGCTCAGGTCCTCAATGCGGGAGTTGGTGCAGGAGCCCAGGAAGACGGTGTCCACGCGGATGTCTTTCATGGGGGTTCCCGCTTCCAGGCCCATGTAGTGCAGGGCACGCTCTGCCGCGAGCTTGGCGTTCTCATCACCGAAGTCTTCCGGCGAAGGCACCTTGGCAGAGAGGGAGACGCCCTGGCCCGGGTTGGTTCCCCAGGTCACGAACGGCTCCAGCGTGTTGGCGTCCAGGTCAACTTCGACGTCGAACGTCGCGTCTTCGTCGGTGTGCAGCGTGTTCCAGTACTCGACGGCGGCATCCCAGTCCGCGCCTTCGGGCGCATGCGGGCGGCCCTTCATGTAGTCGTACGTCGTCTGGTCCGGAGCGACCATGCCTGCGCGGGCGCCGGCTTCGATGGACATGTTGCAGATGGTCATGCGGGCGTCCATGGACAGCGAGCGGATCGCCGAGCCACGGTATTCCAGCACGTAACCCTGTCCACCGCCGGTGCCGATCTTGGCGATGACCGCCAGGATGATGTCCTTGGCCGTCACGCCGGGACGCAAGGTACCCTCGACGTTGATGGCCATGGTCTTGAACGGCTTCAGGGACAGCGTCTGGGTGGCCATGACGTGCTCCACCTCGGACGTGCCAATGCCCATGGCCAGGGCTCCGAACGCTCCGTGGGTGGAGGTGTGCGAGTCACCACAGACAACTGTCATGCCCGGCTGCGTCAGTCCCAGCTGGGGACCGACCACATGCACGATGCCCTGTTCCTTGTCGCCCAGGGAGTGCAGGCGGACGCCGAACTCCTTGCAGTTGGCGCGCAGGGTTTCGATCTGCGTCCGGCTCGTCAGGTCGGCGATCGGCTTGTCGATGTCCAGCGTCGGCGTGTTGTGGTCTTCGGTGGCAATGGTGAGGTCCACGCGGCGCAGCTTGCGGCCGGCCAGCCGCAGGCCCTCGAACGCCTGCGGGGAGGTTACCTCGTGGACCAGGTGAAGGTCGATGAAAAGAAGGTCGGGCTGGGCATTGGCTCCTTCGCCTTCACCCTTGCGCACCACGTGCGCGTCCCAGACTTTCTCGGCCAGTGTCTTTCCCACGGCCTTGCTCCCTTCACTGCGGTTGGTTGTTCCAGTTCACCGGAATGTTCTTCATCCACTGAAGCAGCACCTCCGGCGAACAAGCCAGCGAAACAACTTGCATCTCAGATATTGAGACGGCAATATCATTACATGGACAATTCTAGTGGAGTCGGTGTCATTGATAAAGCGGCCCAGGTACTCGATGCACTTGAGGCCGGACCAACGACTCTTGCCCAGCTTGTAGCCGCCACGGGATTGGCCCGCCCCACCGTCCACCGCCTGGCGCTGGCCTTGGTGCACCATCGCCTGGTCAGCCGTGACATCCAGGGCCGCTTCGTCCTGGGCAGCCGCCTCGTGGAGCTCGCCTCCGCGGCCGGCGAAGACCGGCTCATCGCTTCGGCAGGACCGGTCCTCATCCAATTGCGCGACGCCACCGGCGAGAGCGCGCAGATCTTCCGGCGCCAGGGCGACTGGCGGGTTTGCGTCGCATCCGCCGAACGGCCTATCGGCCTTCGGGACACCATTCCCGTCGGAACCCAATTGTCCATGAAGGCCGGCTCAGCTGCCCAAGTCCTGCTCGCCTGGGAAGATCACGACCGCCTCTTGGAAGGACTGCAAAACGCGCGGTTCACCCCCACTGTCCTGGCAGGAGTACGACGGCGGGGCTGGGGTCAGAGCCTTGGCGAACGCGAGCCCGGGGTCGCCTCGGTGTCGGCTCCGGTCCGTGGACCGTCCGGCCGCGTCATCGCCGCCGTTTCGATTTCGGGTCCAATCGAGCGCCTCACCCGCCAGCCCGGTCGACTGCACGCGGAAGTTGTCTGCAACGCCGCACGGGTCCTCACCGAAGCACTGCGCAAGAACAACGACTAACTCCAGGAGTGGCATGGAAAGCTACGCGGTTTTCCTCCGGGGCATCAACGTTGGCGGCATCAACATCAAGATGGCCGACCTCAAGGCCGCGCTGGCGGACTACCCCTTCAGCAAGGTCAAAACGCTCCTGGCCAGCGGCAATGTGGTCCTGCAAAGCGACCTCGCCGCCAAGGACGTGAAGGCGGAATTCGAGGCTTGCCTGCGGAAGGCTTTCGGATACGACGCATGGGTGGTCGTCCTGACCGCTGCCCGCGTTGCTGAACTGGTGGACGCTTGCCCCTACCCGGCGGACGACAAGGCAACCCATAGCTACATCACGCTCGCCTCGGACACTTCGATGCTCGATGAACTCTTCCAGGCAGGCCAGGAGCTTGGCGGCGTGGAACAGGTACGGCTGGGTCCGGAGGCCTCTGCCTGGTTGGCGCCGGCAGGCGGAACCTTGGACAGCCCCTTCAGCAAACTGTCCGCCAAAGCCCGCTACAAGGCATCAACCACCACACGGAACCTGCGGACCCTGGTCAAGGTCCGGGACGCAGCCGCTGCACTGTAGGGCTGAATGAGCGGGGGCGCCTGTCCCTTGGGGCGGGGACTCTCAGCTGCGGGCGTCCTTCAGCGCCGCGTTGAAGTCCCTCAGGCGCTTGATACCGGCGTCCACGGGCGCAACGATCCGCTGGTTTGCCACCGCAGCCACTGCCGCCCGCAGTCGCCTTCCGGCTCCCCTTGCCCTGACCCTGGCGGCCCATCCTGAGATGATCCTGCCCAGAAGGCCCAGGGCGATGCCCAGCCCGACCCCTCCTGCCACCATGAGAGTCGGCCACGGCCAGCCCTCAGTCCTGGGAACGTCCGGCACCGGCATCTGGAAGTAGGCAAGCAGGGCAAGGATACCCAGCCAGCCCAAGCCTCCCGCGGCAAGCAGCAGGGCAGTCCATTGCAGGACATTGAACAGCATCCACCAAGCCGGGCGCCTGGACGCCTTCAGATCAGTGCCGGCGATCGCCTGGTCCAAGGCGTCCGGCAGTTGCTCCCGCCCTTCCCGGGCGGCGTTGCGGATGCTGGCCCGCCAAGGGCCCGGAGCCCCTTCCGATGCCGTGTCTGCAAATTCCCGGACAGCAGCATCCGTCCGGGCGCGCTCAGGCGCTCCCGCTGCCGGAAGGGAAGTCCGGTTGAGGTCCGGCCGTACGTCCTTCCTGCCAAGGTTCAGCCTTCGGAGGGGGTCTGCACGGAACCGAAGCAGCCAGCGGACAGCGGGCCATCCGGTCCGCCGGGCTGACTCGAGCCGGTAGGAGCGCGCCACTGCATCGACCACCACGGGAACATTCGCCGCCGTCGCCAATTCCGCGGCCAGTCTTGCCGTGGCACTGCCCTTGACGCCCCGGGCTTCCCCGGTTCCGGAGGCTGCGGTGAGACCGGCGGCAACCCCGTCGACATCGGCGGACAGCCTCCTGGTGACAGCGTCCCGCTGCGTCACCACCCGCTCTATGGCGCCCCTGACCTCCCCGACGCCGGCCCCGGTCACCGCTGAGGCGCCCAGCACGGTGACACCGCCGAGCCCGTCGCGGTCCAGGATGCCTTCCAGGGATGCCATGACCGCAGCAGCGTCCACATCATTGAGCTTGTCGATCTGGTTGAGTACCACAAGGGTGACTGCCCCGTGCGAGGCCATGGGGCGGAGGAACCCGTGATGGACTGCTGCGTCGGCGTACTTTTGCGGGTCAAGGACCCATACCAACACGTCCACCATTCCCGCGAGCCGCTGGACGATTTCCCGGTTTGCCACCGCGGTGGAATCAAAGTCCGGCAGGTCCAGCAAAATCAGGCCTGAGTCCTCCGACGCCAGCCCGGGCACAGCCGGAAGAACGTGGCGCTCCTGGACATCGAGCCAGTCGAGCAGGGGTCCGCTGTCCTGTTCGCCCCAAATGCCGGCCAGCGGAGCCGACGTCGTGGGCCGGCGGGCAGCCGCGGTTGCCAGCGAAGTGTTGCTCACAGCGTTGAAGAGGGACGATTTGCCACTGCCGGTGGCACCGAAGAAACCCACTACCGTGTGGCCTGCGGACAGGGAACGGCGCGAGGAGGCTCGTTCCAATACCTCGTAGACTGCCTGAAGCTCCGGCCCGGGAAGAATGCCCTCCGCGAGTTCCCGCGCAGTGTTCAATGCCTCCAACCGTTGCTGGAGGCGGGACGCTTGCCTGACCTGGCTGTGTCGGCTCATGCGGCTCCTGCCAGGCGCCGGAGGGAAGTTGCGTGGGGGTGGAGGTCCACACCGTCTCCGGACTGCATGCCATCCAACTTGTCCAGGAAGCGCCCGCGCTCCCCGTCCAGCAGCCGCTGGCAGGTGGTGTGCAGGTCCTCCCTCGCCTGATGCGCCAGCCGGCGGACGGCGTCCTCACCAAAAACGGCTTCCAGCAACCGCTGCCCTACCACGGCGGTGCCTCCTGCGATGCCGATCTCCAGTCCGGTGAGGCCCGCGGTCATGGAGAACACCACCACCATGAGCGCGGCTCCCAGGCCGTTCACGCCGAACGAAAGCCACCGCGCCTGGGTTCTCTTTCCCTGGCCCTGCGTCCGGATAAGGTCCATCAGGCCTTCCTGCCAGGCCCGGATGGCCGCCGCAGCACGGGCATCGAATCCCGGACTTGTTCCCGCCAGATCGTCCGTGCCCAACAACTGCCGTCCCGCAGGATCGGCCCGCCACCGCCGGTCAACATTTTCTGCCGCGTTGGCGGCCTCGTCCAGGATGACGGCCTGAAGACCGGTTTCGATGGCGGTTTCCACCTTGATCGCGGGCGCCGGCTCACCTCGAAAGAAGGCGCTGACCCTGTCCCGGAAGCGACCGATGTTCTGTTCAACGGCCCGGAAGAACTCGCCGGTTCCTACAAAGTCCTGCCACCGGGCGAGCACCTCGCCCCGCAGCAGGGCACCATCCTTGGTCGCCTCGAGAATCCGCGAGAGTGCCGCCCCGTACTCGTCCGTGCAGGCGGTGCGAAGTTGCCGGTCAGCAGCGTCCTGTTCTGCGGCTGCGGCTGCAATCTCTTCGAAGCGGCTGCTGATCGCCTTCACCGCACCATTGAGCGTCCGCCGCGCAACGCCGGACCTGGCGGCCGCGTCGGCTGCCAGCTCCGACAGCCAGGCCTGCAGCTCCGAAGCGGCGTCGGCGGGCAGCATGCCCATGGCGTCCAAAGTGGTTTCGCGGACCACGAAGAGTTGTGCCGCTCCGAGTCCCTGCCGGTGCAGCATTGCCTGCAGGTCCGTCCGGACCTCCTCTTCCGCCTCGGCGGGCACCCTGTCCAGCACTACGGCAACCGTAATGTCCCGGGAAGCTGCGTCCAGCAAAAGGCGCCATGGGACGGCGTCGGCGTACCGGTTGGCAGTGGTCACGAACACCCAGAGGTCGGCGGCGGCAAGCAGTTGGCCTGCGAGCCTGCGGTTGTCGTCGGATATGGAGTCAACGTCCGGGGCATCCAGCAAGGCAATCCCCCGGGGAACGTTGGGGTGGCCCACCAACACCAAGGACGATACGGCCTGGGCATCAGGCGAGGCACCGGCCTGGCTGGCGGGCATGGGTTCCTGGGAAACAGTCGCGTGGATCCTGCCCAGGCCGGGGAGGATCCGCTGCCCGCGGAACCACTCGGCATCTTCGGGATGGTGCAGGAGGATCGGCTGGCGGGTTGTGGGGCGGATTGCACCGGCACGGGTGACAGGCCACCCCACCAGCGCGTTGACCAGCGTCGATTTGCCGGCCCCAGTGGAACCTCCGACGACGGCCAGCAGCGGAGCGTCGAGGCTGCGGTACCGGGGAAGAATGTAGTCGTCGAGTTGGGCCAACGTCTCCTTGATCCGGCGCCGGTCGGCGTCGGCTCCCGGCAGTTCCAGCGGAAGGGTGGTGGCGGCAAGTGCTTCGCGTGCGTCCTCCAGGGTCCGGACAGCAGGGGTCAAGTCCTCGCGGTTCGGATCCGGTTCGTGATGTGTCACAAGGATCATCATGCCAGCCACTGGCCCCGGTGCTTTGCATTCGCACAAGCAGCAAACAAGAAATCCCCCGGAACGTGATGTTCCGGGGGATTTGCTGGTGACCCCAGCGGGATTCGAACCCGCGTTACCGCCGTGAGAGGGCGGCGTACTAGGCCGCTATACGATGGGGCCTTGCACTTTTGATCATCGTTTCCGCTGATCAAGCTGAACGAGTATTTCACACTTTCAGCTCTCATCCAAATCGACTCAGCGATTTGAATTTCCGAATTTCACCGTTCCAAACGGTGATATTCAGAGCTGGGATACCAGGACTCGAACCTAGAATGACGGTACCAGAAACCGTAGTGTTGCCAATTACACCATATCCCAAAGCACTTTTTGGACCGGAGTTCCTTACCGCGGTTTCCCTTGGTTTTTCCCTCCGTGCCCCTCAGCACGAGTAATTACTCTACCCGACACTTTTGACCTGCACAAATCGTCAGGCCGTTACCTGCATCACACCGACGCGGGGCCCGTCAGGACTCCACTGGCCAGCAGTTCAGACAGGGTGCTGACCTGCCGCCCGCTGAATCCCTCCACGAACTCTCCGGTTCGGTTCAGCCACACTCCCACCAGCCCCGCCGCGGTGGCGCCGTCCGCATCCAGCAGTCTGTTGTCCCCCACGTAGAGGGTCTCCCCGGGGGCAGTGCCCAACAGGCGGACGCCCTCCAGGTAGATCGCCGGATCAGGTTTGGGGACACCCACGGTATCCGTACCGACCAAGGTCCGGATCCTGGAGAGTCCGGCGCCATCCAGCTTGGCCCGCTGGTAATCATGGACATTGTTGCTGACGGCCCCGTAAGGGACACGGGCTGCGTCCAGGGCGTCGAGCACCCCGGCAACATCTTCGAAGGCGCGGACATACGCCGTCTGCCGCTCGTGGTAGTCGGCTACCCAGGCCCGGGACTCTTCACCATCGGCAAGTTCCACGCCGAAGTGACCCAGCGCCGCCCGGCCACGCAGCAGCCGCTGCTCATTGAAGGTCAGTTCGCCCGCAAGGTAACGGTCGTAGAAGTGCGTCGTTTCATGGGTGAAGATGCGTCCGAACTTCACCCACCCGGCCTGGTCCAGGCCGGGCAGGTGATGTTCGCTGACGTCCCGCAACGCAGTGGTCATGGCGTACTCAAGGTCCACCAAGGTGTCGTCGATGTCGAAAAGCACACCGCTGATGGTGCCAAAGGAACTTGCGATCGCCATGCCGGTTCCTCCTAGCCGCGGAAGGCGCGGACTCGGGCCAAGGAAGACTCCTTGCCCAGAATGACCATGGATTCAAAGAGCGGCGGCGAGATCCGGCGGCCGGAAATTGCCGTGCGAACGGGGCCAAAGGCCGCTCGGGGCTTGATGCCCAGGTCTTCCACCAGGGCCTGCTTCAGCGCGGCCTGGATGTTCTCCGCGGTCCACTCCCGGATCGGCTCAAGCGCTGCGAGGGCGACATCAAGGACTTCATCGAGATTCGCCGGTAGTCCCTTGCGGGCGTCGTCGGCAACGTCGATCGCGTCGTCTGCCTTGAACAGGAAGGCCAGCATTTCCGGTGCTTCGCCGAGCAGGGCGATGCGCTCCTGGACCAGTGGAGCTGCCTCCCGCAGGATCTCCTCCTGGCGCGGCGTGAGGATCTCCCCCACGAAACCTGCAGCACGAAGGTAGGGAACGAGCCGTTCCTCGAATACTTCGGGCGAGAGCATGCGGACGTGGGTACCGTTGATGGCTTCGGCCTTTTTCAGGTCGAAACGTGCAGGATTGCCGAGGACATCGTGGATGTCGAAGTTGGCCACCAGCTGCTCCACCGTGAAGATGTCCTCGTCCGCGCTGAGCGACCAGCCCAGAAGGGAAAGGTAGTTCAGCAGGCCCTCAGGAATGAAGCCACGCTCGCGGTGCAGGAACAGGCTGGACTCGGGGTCGCGCTTGGAGAGCTTCTTGTTCCCCTGGCCCATGACATAAGGCAGGTGGCCGAACTCCGGCATGTACTCGGCCACACCGATGGCGTACAGCGCGCGGTACAAAGCGATCTGGCGGGGCGTGGAGCTTAGCAGGTCCTCGCCGCGGAGGACATGGGTGATGCCCATGAGGGCGTCATCCACGGGGTTGACCAGCGTGTACAGGGGTGCGCCGTTGGCCCGGACCACCGCGAAGTCCGGAACGGAACCTGCTTTGAAGGTGATCTCACCGCGAACAAGGTCAGTAAAGGTAATGTCTTCATCCGGCATCCGCAGGCGAAGGACTGCTTCACGGCCTTCGGCCTTGAACTGCGCGAGCTGCTCCTCGGTCAGGTGGCGGTCGAAGCCGTCGTAGCCGAGCTTGGGGTCGCGGCCTGCAGCCTTGTGCCGTGCTTCGATTTCGTCCGGAGTGGAGTACGACTCGTAGACGTGTCCGCCGGCCTTCAGCTTCGCGATGACGTCCTGGTAGATGTCGCCCCGCTGCGACTGGCGGTAGGGCTCATGCGGCCCGCCGACCTCCACGCCCTCGTCCCAGTTGATGCCAAGCCACTTGAGCGCGTCCAGCAACTGGTGGTAGCTCTCCTCGCTGTCCCGGGCGGAGTCCGTATCTTCGATCCGGAAGATCAGCTTGCCGCCGGTGTGGCGGGCGTAGGCCCAGTTGAACAGGGCGGTGCGGATCAGTCCAACGTGCGGCGTACCTGTGGGAGACGGGCAGAAGCGGACGCGGACCGGAGTCTCGGCGTTGACGGCAGGGATGTCGCTGGAGGCAGCGTTCGACGCAGAAGCAGTAGTCATAGTGCTTCAACTTTACCGCTTGGCTTCCTTTCGTTTTCCCGCTTAACCGCACGACGGCGGCACTCGCCTTCCGTACGAAAGGCGGGTGCCGCCGTCGTGCTTTGGGCGGGGCCGGGTGCGTCAGCGGCGGACGGCCGGGTTGGAAAGGCGGCCGATGCCTTCGATCTCCACCTCAATGCGGTCGCCTTCGGAGATCAGGCCTACCCCGGCCGGCGTGCCTGTCATGATCACATCGCCCGGGAGCAAGGTAAAGGCGTGGGAGACGATCGAGACCAGTTCGCGGACACCGCGGATCATCTGCGTGGTGTTGCCGTCCTGGCGGAGGTCGCCGTTGAGGCGCGCACGGATGTCCAGGTCATCCGGGTCGAGTTCAGTCTCGATCCAGGGCCCCAACGGCGCGGAGGTGTCGAACCCCTTGGCGCGGGCCCACTGCAGGTCGGTTTTCTGGACATCGCGGGCAGTGAGGTCGTTGCCGCACGTGTAGCCAAAGATGACGTCATCAACGCGGTCCTCGGGAACGTCCTTGCAGATCCGGCCAATCACCACGCACAGCTCTGCCTCGAACGAGATCTCCTCGGAGAACTCCGGCAACACGATTGGATCGTTGGGACCGATCACGGCCGTATTGGGCTTGAGGAACAACAGCGGCTGCTGGGGAACTTCGTTGCCAAGTTCGGCGGCGTGCTCGGCAAAGTTCCGGCCCACGCCGATGACCTTGCTGCGCGGGATGATCGGAGCCAGCAGCCTGACGTCCTCAAGCTTGTGCTTGGTGTGGGTTCGCTCAACACCGTTGAAGAAAGGGTCGCCGTTGATGACAGTGATGTCCTCACTGCCGGGCTCGCCTTCGACAATGCCGTAAAGGGGATCAGAATCAACTACAAACCGGGCGATACGCATGGGCTCAAGCCTACCGTCAGGCTGGAGGCGTTCAGCTGCGCAGGTAGTCCAACTGGGCCGCCACCGACGTTTCAGCTGCCCAGCGGACGGAAGGATCGACGTCGGCATAGACAACGTCGGTGACCTGCGCGATGGAAGCGTCCTCCCCCACCTGGGCGAGTGCGGCACGGATCTGCTCCAGCCGTTGCTCGCGGTGCGCACGGTATTCCCTGCATTTGGCGTCAAGAGCCGGCAGCACGGGGCCATGGGCCGGGAGCAGGGTCGCAGGTCCGAGTGCTTCGAGCCGGTCGAGGCTGGACAGGTAGTCACCCAGGCGTCCGTCCGGGTAGTCAAGGACCGTTGTGCCGCGGCCGAGGATAGTGTCGCCGGTCAGCACCGACCCCGTGGGACCGTCAGCAGGCAGGTGGAAGCAAACAGAATCCGAGGTATGGCCAGGGGTTGCAAGAACGCGGATTTCGACGCCGGCTGCATGGATCACCTCGCCATCAGTGAGTGGCTCCCCACCATGGCAATGTTCTGCGAGGGCGGCCCGGACAGGCGCTCCGGTCAACTCATGGAACCGGGCGGAGGCCTCGGTGTGGTCGGCGTGGCGATGCGTAATCAGGACGACGTCGACCTTTCCGGCCGCAGCCAGTGCGGCCAGGTGCGGCCCGTCCTCCGGTCCAGGATCGACGATGGCCACGTGGTCCGATCCCGGCGCACCGATGACGTAGGAGTTGGTGCCATCCAGGCTCATGGGCCCGGGATTGGGGGCCAGCCGGAAGCGGGTCAGCCCGCTGCTTTGCTGGAGCGAGCTGTCGGGCCGGCTCTCGGGCTGATGGAATGCGTCGCTGGAAGTCACCGTCCTATCTTGGCACCCTCCGACCCTCTCTCACCTATCGCCACCTTCCTGCCATCCCTCTATCACCTAATCACCCCCTCCACTGGACGCTCTCTCACCGAAGGCCCCCTTACAGCCAACCCTCTCTCACCCGCCTGGCATCGGTGAGAGAGGGTCCGCGGGAAGTGGGGCTTGGGTGAGAGAGGGTCCGCGGGAAGTGGGGCTTGGGTGAGAGTGGGTCCGCGGGAAGTGGGACTTTGGTGAGAGAGGATCGGGGAGTACGACGGCGGCCGGTCACCTTGAAAGCCCAAGGTAACCGGCCGCCGTCGTGGATTCTGCTGCTAGACCAGGCGGGTCAGCCAGCCGTGGCGGTCCTCGACCGTTCCGGTCTGGATGCCGAGAAGCTGTTCACGGATGGCCATGGTGGTCTCGCCGGCCTTGGCGTCCTCGGAGCCGATGAACTCGGTGGCGTCCTTGAGCACCCCGATCGGTGTGATGACGGCGGCGGTACCGCAGGCAAAGACCTCGGTGATCTCGCCGGACGCGACGCCCTCACGCCATTCGTCCAGAGTGATCTTGCGCTCGGAAACTTCACGGCCCATGTCCTTGGCCACCTGGATGACGGAGGAACGGGTGACGCCTTCGAGGATGGTGCCGCTCAGCGCCGGCGTAGCAAGCGAGCCGTCCTTGAACACGAAGAACACGTTCATGCCGCCGAGCTCTTCCACGGCGTCATCGTTGAAGTGGTCAAGGAAAAGCACCTGCTTGCAGCCGTTGGCTTCGGCTTCCTGCTGGGCGATCAGGGACGCGGCGTAGTTGCCGCCGCACTTCGCCGCACCCGTGCCACCGCGGCCTGCGCGGGCGTACTCGCGGGAAATCCAGATGGAAACGGGCTTGAGCTCACCGCCAAAGTAGTTGCCCGCCGGCGAGGCGATGACGCGGAAGGAAACTTCACGGGCTGCCCGGACGCCAAGGAACGCCTCGGTGGCGATCATGAACGGACGCAGGTACAGGGCCTCGCCGTCACCGGAGGGTACCCATTCCCTGTCGGCCTGGACCAGCTCACGGATAGCACCCAGGAAATACTCCTCGGGCAGTTCCGGCAGCGCCAGGCGACGGGCGGATTTGTTCAGGCGCGCCGCGTTGGCCTCCGGACGGAACGTCCAGACCGAACCGTCGGCGTGGCGGTAGGCCTTGAGGCCTTCGAAGATTTCCTGGCCGTAGTGCAGAACCGCAGCCGAAGGATCCAGGGCGATCGGTCCGTAGGGTTCGATGCGGGCATTGTGCCAACCTCCCTTGCCTTCGGCGTCGACCTTGTAGTCGACGACGGCGGTGTGGTCGGTGAAGTAGTCGCCGAACCCCGGGTTCGCCAGGACGGCTGCACGCTCCTCAACAGACTTCGGGTTGGCCGAAAGCTGCTGGCTGAATTCGACGCCATGGGCAGTCTGAGTCATGTTTCCTCCACAGTCAGCTACCTGGCAGTGCGAACCGCGGCCCCCTTAAAGAGGGTGTGGTTCAGCGATGGACCAAGGAAGCAGGTAAATAATTCAAGACAAGCTTACGCCTGGGTAATGGGCCTAAAGTGCGGCCGCAATGGCGTCGCCGATCGCAGCGGTGCTGCGCGGCTCGCCGGTGCGGCTTTCGACGTCGGCAATGACTGCCGCTTCGATCTTGCGGGCCGCCGAGGTGTAGCCAAGGTGGTCCAGCAACAGCACTGCTGACAGGATCGCAGCAGTGGGGTCTGCCTTCTGCTGGCCTGCGATGTCCGGGGCGGAGCCATGGACGGGTTCGAACATGGACGGTGCGGTGCGGTCCATGTTGATGTTGCCTGACGCGGCGAGTCCGATGCCCCCGGTGACGGCAGCTGCAAGGTCGGTCAGGATGTCGCCGAAGAGGTTGTCGGTGACGATGACATCGAATCGGGCGGGGTCGGTCACCAGGAAGATGGTGGCAGCATCGATGTGCAGGTAGTCATGGGTGACCTCGGGGAAATCCTTGGCCACGGCCTCGACGGTGCGCTTCCACAGGTGTCCGGCAAAGACGAGGACGTTGTGTTTGTGCACGAGGGTGACGTGCTTGCGCGGACGCTCGTTGGCGCGGCGGAAGGCATCGCGGACCACCCGCTCCACACCGTGCGCCGTGTTCAGGGAGACTTCGGTGGCAACTTCATGCGGAGTTCCGCCGCGGAGGGTGCCGCCGTTTCCAACGTAGGGTCCTTCGGTGCCTTCGCGGACCACGATGAAGTCGATCTCGCCCGGGTTTGCCAGCGGACTTCCCACCGTGCCGTACAGCCGGGAGGGGCGCAGGTTGACGTAGTGGTCCAGGCTGAAGCGGAGCTTGAGCAGCATCTCGCGTTCGATGATGCCGGAGGGAATCCGGGTGTCACCCGGGGCTGCCCCCACCGCGCCGAAAAGGATGGCATCGCGCGTGCGGAGGTCCTCGAGTACCTCGTCCGGAAGTGTCTCGCCGGTCTCAAGCCAGTGCTGGGCACCGAGCTTGTAGTGGGTCTGCTCAAGGGTGACGCCTTCGGCGGCCACAGCCTTTTCCAGGACCTTCACGGCTTCTGCAATGACCTCGGGGCCAATGCCGTCGCCGGGGATGACAGCAAGATTGATGGACGATGCACTCATGACTCCATCTAGCCGTGTCATCCACATGCTGGTCAAAATCGTCTCATCTTGTGAACAGCCGCCCTGAACCTCAGACCCTGGCATGATGCCCGGAGCGGTCCCGGCACATAGAGTCGTGGGGTGGACAGAAGGCACGCGTTATATGAATGGTTCCGCTTAAACCGCTTTACGGTGGACCTGACGGCCACCATCCTCCTGCTTCTGTTGTTTGGCCCTGTCTACCTGCTGGCCGACCGCCCCCTCCTGTTCCTCTTCTCCTGCGGCCTCCTGTTGCCGCTCGCCTGGCGACGCACCCGCCCGGTGGTGGCGGCCGGCGTCGTGGTCCTTGTGTGCCTCGTCCAATGGGCGGTGGGCGCAGAACCGGTAGCCGGCCAAATCGCCGTCCCGCTCATCATCTATGCGACAGCCGCCTATGGTCCCGCATGGGCCAGCCGCACTGTCCTGCTGCTGGGACTGCTGGGTGGCGTCATGCTTACCACGCGGGAATACTCCGGTTCGGCCGAGTCCGGCATCATGGGTCTCACCATCGGTGCCCTCTACACCGTACTGATCTGGATGCTGGTACTGGTCAGTTGGACGCTGGGCGACCTCACCCGGGTCCGGCGGCTGCAACTGCAGGCCCTCGAGGACAGGACGCGGCGGATGGAAGTCGAGCAGCAGCAGGAACGCCAGTTGGCTGCCGCCGATGAACGCTCCCACATCGCCCGTGAAATGCACGATATCGTGGCCCATTCCCTGTCCGTGATCATCACCCAGGCCGACGGCGCACGTTATGCTGCCGCGGCGAAGCCCGAACTCGCCACCGAAGCCTTGGCGACCATCGCTGCCACAGGACGGGACTCCCTGGCCGAGATGCGCCGCCTTTTGGGGGTACTGCGCTCCGACGACGACTCCCCCACCAGGCCGCAGCCGCGGCTGGCCGACCTGGACGAACTCCTCCTGGGCTTCCGCGCGGCCACCCTCCAGGTCACCTTCGAACAGAGCGGCCTCCCCCGCCGCAACCTTCCGGCCGGTGCTGAACTGACCGCCTACCGGATCATCCAGGAAGCCCTCACCAACGTCATGAAGCACGCCGGTCCGACGGCGACCGCAAAGGTCTCGCTCGCGTGGCAGGGCCGCGGCCTGCAACTGGACATCCTCGACGACGGCCGCGGAGCCGCTGCTGATCCGCCGCCCCCCGGGGGCGGCAACGGACTGCGTGGCATGGGCGAGCGGATCTCCCTTTACGATGGTTCCTTGACCGCAGGCCCGGAACAGGGCGGCGGTTTCCGTGTGTCCGCATTCATTCCCTACTCGGAGGCTTGACCCCATGCCGGATGTTCTCCCGCCCATCAGGGTGGCACTCGTTGACGACCAGCACCTGGTCCGCTCGGGTTTCGGCATGCTGATCAACTCGCAGCCGGACCTGGAGGTTGTTGCCGAGGCCGGCAACGGAATCGAAGCCGTGCAGGCTTTGAATGCTACTGCTGCCGACGTCGTACTGATGGATGTGAGGATGCCGGGCATGGACGGCATCGAAGCCACCCGACGCCTGCTGGAGCAGGCCGCCGCCCAGCCTGCAGGTTCCCGGCGTGCCGACGTAAAGATCGTGGTGCTCACCACCTTCGACCTTGACGAATATGCCCTCGCGGCCATCCAGGCGGGGGCCAGCGGATTCCTCCTCAAGGATGCTCCCCCGGAGGAACTCCTTGATGCCATCCGTACGGTTTACCGCGGGGATGCTGTCATCGCGCCGTCCACGACCCGCCGGCTACTGGACCACGTCGCCCCCTTGCTGCAGGCGCAAACACCGGAACGAAGCAAGCACGCTGCCGCCGTGGAAAGCCTCACCGCCCGCGAGCACGAAGTGTTCAAGCTCATCGCACAAGGCCGGTCCAATCCGGAGATTGCCGCCGGGCTCTTCCTCTCCGAGGCCACCGTCAAGACCCACGTGGGGCACATCCTGGCCAAGCTGGGCGCCCGCGACCGCGTGCAGGTTGTGGTCATTGCCTATGAGACCGGAGTCGTGTCGCCGGGAACGTAGCCCTCAGACCTGGGTATGAGTGGACCGCCGGAAGGATGGTACTTCTGCCCGATCCGGCAGGGCGGGTCCGGAAAATAGCGTGAAACCATGACAACTTTCACGTCCATACCCCACCCGTCCGGTCCGGACCGCGGACCCGCTGCCGCCCAGCCCACCGCACGGCCCGCCGTCGAAGCTTTCGCGTTGACCAAAAGCTATGGCCGCAGCGCCACCCGGGTCATGGCCCTCAACGAGGTCTCGGTGAGCTTCGAGGCCGGAAAGTTCACCGCCATCATGGGCCCTTCGGGCTCCGGCAAGTCCACCCTGATGCATTGCCTGGCCGGGCTGGACACCGCAGACTCGGGCCGCATCGTCCTGGGTGGAACCGACATCACCGGACTCGACGACCGCCAACTGACAGCCCTTCGTCGGGAACGGATCGGGTTTGTGTTCCAGGCCTTCAACCTGGTGCCCACGCTCACCGCCGAGCAGAACATCACCCTGCCGCTGGCGCTGGCGGGCACAACAGCCGACGCCGGGTGGCTGGATACCGTTGTCAGTACCCTGGGCTTGAGGGACAGGTTAAAGCACCGGCCGCACGAACTCTCTGGAGGCCAGCAGCAGAGGGTCGCCGTGGCCAGGGCGCTGCTGACGCGTCCGGACGTCGTGTTCGGTGACGAGCCCACGGGAAACCTGGATTCCAAGTCCGGCGGCGAGGTCCTGTCGCTGCTGCGCCGCAGCAGCATTGAGATGGGCCAGACCATCATCATGGTCACGCACGACCCCGTGGCCGCCAGTTACGCAGACCGGGTGGTGCTGATGAGCGACGGCGGACTGGTGGGCGAGATCCACCAGCCATCAGCCGACTCGGTCCTGGCAGCCCTCGGCAAACTGGGGGCATGAGCCGTGCTTCGTGTTGCCATGTCCCAAGTGACGACTCACTTCCGGCGGTTCATCGCCATCGGCCTGGCGGTGATGCTGTCCGTCATGTTCCTCGCTGCCACCCTCATGGTGGGGGCAAGCACTACCGCTTCCCTTGGCGCCAGCATCGGCGAGGCCTACCGGAAGGCAGACCTCGTGGCCACGTCCGCTGAAGGCGTTCCCTTCACACAGGCCGCCGTTGATGCTGCCGCGTCCTCCCCTGCCGTGGAGGAAACCTACGCCGAACGTTCGGCCTACGTGACCTTCCAGGCCGGCGACGGCGAACAGTACGGCAAGGTGCGGACTGCCGCGCCGCCCGCGTTGGAACCAGCCGTCCTGACCTCCGGGTCCATGCCGTCCGGCCCCTTCGACGTCGTTATCGACTCCAAGACAGCCCGGCATCTGGGCCTCGAGACCGGCAGCACCCTCGAGCTGCACGGCCCAGGACCGGTCAAGAACGCCAAAGTGACCGTTTCCGGCTTGATCCAGCCGACGAACGACCCGTTTTCCTCCTCCGCTGCCCAGCTTGTAGCCTCCGCACCTGTCCTGAACGCAGTGCAGGACGCCGGTACCGGCTACTCGGGGCTGCAGTTCACCATTAAGCCCGGGGAAGACACGGCGGCCGCCAAGGACTACATCACACATCGGATGAAAGCCGCAGGAGCCGGGGACACCACCGTGGAAACGGCCCAGGAAAAGGTCACATCGACCGTCGCCATGCTGAGCGCGGGGCAGGACCAATTGACTCTGGTCCTGCTGGCCTTTGCCGGGGTGGCCATCCTGGTATCCACGCTGGTGGTCGCGAATACCTTCTCGGTACTTATTGCCCAACGGACCAGGGAACTGGCCTTGCTGAGGTGCCTCGGTGCGGGCCGGTCGCAGATCCGGAACTCCGTGATACTTGAGGCCCTGGTGGTCGGCTTCCTGTCCTCGGTGCTGGGAGTGGCGGCTGCTGTGGGCCTGATGTCCGGCCTGATCGCCTGGGCACGAACGCAGCCGGAGCAGTCCTTCGCGACACTGGCCGTACCGCCCTCGGCCGTCATCGCGGGGCTCGCCGCAGGAACCGTGTTGACCATCCTGGCAGCACTGGTTCCGGCCAAGGCCGCAACCGCCGTCGCACCCCTGGCAGCCCTGAGGCCTGCGGACGAAGCTTCGGTGAGCAACCGGCGCGGACGGCTCCGGTTGGCACTGGGGTTGCTCAGCGCAGCCGGCGGTGCGTCGCTGCTGGCATGGGGAAGCATGAATGTTGCGCTGCCCGTGGCCCTGCTCGGCGGAGCGGCGTCGTTCATCGGCATCCTGCTCTGCGCATCGCTCTTCATTCCTCCCGTGGTTGCCCTCGCCGGACGGCTGGCATCGCCGGCAGGTGTTCCTGGACGGCTCGCCGCACTCAACGCCATCAGGAACCCGGCCCGGACATCGGCCACGGCTGCTGCCCTGCTGATCGGAGTGACCCTCGTGTCGCTGATGATGACCGGTGCGGCCACGGCACGGCAGGCGTTCAATTCGACGCTGGCGGAGAACTACCCCGTGGATTTGGCTGCACAGACCGCCGTGGACGGCACGACCGGGCCGTTGGATACGGACCAGGCCCTTGCCCGCATCTCTGCCCTGGAGGGCGTGGAAAAAGCAGTCCTGTTGCCCGCCGTCGGAACCCTGGCTGACTCTCCCGTCCATGCCCTTGACGCCGCCGATGCCGCTTCCGTCATGCGGGACATCACCTTGCAGCAACTGCGTCCGGGCGTCATTTACCTTCCGGAGGACTCGCCCGCAGGCACCGCCACGGTGTCAACCGGGGCGGGGCCTGTCGCTTTGGACGCCACCGTGCTCCGGACCCGGCATGTCCCTGCTTTCGTGGACAGTTCCACGATCAAGTCCGCGCCCCTTCCGGGTACTGCCGGGATGGTGTGGGTGAAAGTGCCCGACACGGTAGGCGCCGACCAGGTCCTGGCCATCCAGAAGGACATCGCCGCAGCCTTGGGAGTCCCCGAGCGGAGCGTCAGTGGTGCCGCGATTGAACGCGCAACGTTCAACAGCATCATCGATGTCCTGCTGCTGGTGGTCACCGGGTTGCTGGGCGTGGCCGTGGTTATCGCCCTGATCGGTGTGGCCAATACCCTCTCCCTATCGGTCCTGGAGCGGACGCGGGAGAACTCCCTGCTCCGCGCCCTCGGCCTGACCAAGGGACAGTTGAGGGGGATGCTGGCCCTCGAGGCCGTGCTCGTGGCCGGCGTAGCCGCCGTGCTGGGCGCAGCCCTGGGCATCGTGTACGGCTGGCTGGGCGCCCAGTCAACGCTGGGCGGGGTGGCCGACGTCGTCCCGTCAGTGCCGTGGCTGCAACTGGCGGCCGTCTTCGGAGTGGCAGTGGTAGCCGGCCTCCTGGCATCGGTGCTTCCCGCGCGGCGGGCAGCCCGCTTGTCACCGGTTGAGGGCCTCGCTACCGCCTGACGCTCTCTCACCAAAACGGCCCCAACGCCAAACGCTCTCTCACTTCCGTCAGCCTGACGGGCGGGAAGTGAGAGAGCGTTGGTGTGAAAGGGGTAATAGGTGAGAGAGCGTTGGCTAGGCTTCGGCCGGTTCCTCGTAGCGGGGGAAGACCGGTGCCGGGGCGGGCAGTTGCGTCCTGGCCACGATGGGGGTGGCGATCGCGGAGAACTGCCGGGCTTCGCCCTCAGGCTGGCCGAGCACCTCAAGGAGCTTCGCGGACGACGACGGCATGACGGGTTGGGCAAGGATCGCCACAATGCGCACCACTTCGAGGGTGACGTAGAGAACCGTGTTCATTCGTTCGACGTCGGTCTTGCGCAGGACCCATGGTGCTTGCTCGGCGAAGTAGGCGTTGGTATCCCCGAGCACGGACCAAATGGCCTCCAACGCGCGGCTGAACTCCTGCTTGTCGAAAGCCCCTCGGGCTGTTTCCAGCAGTTCTCCCGCCTTTGCCAGCAACGCTTTGTCCTCGGACGTGAATTCGCCGGGGACGGGGACCTTGCCCTCGCAGTTCTTGGCCACCATGGACAGCGAACGCTGGGCCAGGTTGCCGAAGTTGTTGGCGAGGTCGGAGTTCATGCGGCCCACGATGGCCTCGTGGTTGTAGCTGCCGTCGGCGCCGAAGGGCACTTCGCGCAGGAAGAAGAACCGGCACTGGTCCAGGCCATACTGGTTCACGAAGTCCTGCGGTGCCACTACGTTGCCCAGGGACTTGGACATCTTCACGCCGTTGTTGGTCAGGAAGCCGTGGATCATCACGCGCTTGGGCAAGTCCAGCCCGGCACTCATGAGGAACGCCGGCCAGTAGATGGCATGGAAGCGGGAGATGTCCTTGCCAATAACGTGAACGTCGGCAGGCCAGAACTTCCTGAAGGACTCCGATTCGATGTCCGGGTATCCGGCGCCGGTCAGGTAGTTGGTCAGGGCGTCCACCCAGACATACATGACATGCTTTTCATCGCCCGGGACCGGAACGCCCCAGTCGAAAGTGGTCCGGCTGATGGACAGGTCTTCAAGGCCACGCTTGACGAAGCTGATGACTTCGTTGAAGCGCGACTGCGGCGCACCGAAATCGGGCTGCTCTTCGTACAGGGCGAGCAACCGCTCCTGGTAGGCGGACAGCCGGAAGAAGTAGCTCTCCTCCGCCGTCCAGGTGACCAAGGTATCCGTCTCCTTGGAGTAGCGAAGGCCGTCCTCCTTGACCACGGTGTCGTCCTCGACGTAGTAGGCCTCGTCGCGCACCGAGTACCAGCCCTCGTACTTGGACAGGTAGATGTCCCCGTTGGCTTCCATCTTCTTCCAGATGGCCTGAGACGCGGTGTAGTGGTCGGGGTCCGTGGTGCGGATGAAGCGGTCGTGGGAGATCCCCAGGTCCTTGCTCATCTGCTTGAACGCGGCGGAGTTCCGATCGGCCAACTCCTTGGCGGTCAGGCCTTCCTTTTCAGCCGACTGCTGCATCTTGAGTCCGTGCTCGTCCGTTCCGGTCATGAAGAACACTTCATGGCCGTCCAGGCGCTTGAAACGCGCCATGGCATCAGTGGCGATGACCTCGTAGGCGTGGCCGATGTGGGGCACACCGTTGGGGTAGCTGATGGCCGTGGTGATGTAAAACGGGGGTTTCTCTGCAGACGTCACTCTAAGAAGTTACCTTTTTTTCGAATGGAATGGCCGGACCGGCCGCATATGACGGCCGGTCCGGCTGGTGCCGGCGCACCCGGCGACATATGCCTGCCTGGACTAGTTCAGTTCGGTGAGCGTATCGCTCAAGCGGACCAACTCGTGGTCGTGGGACGCCACCAACACGGCGATGCCGTCGCTGGTGGTGTCCTTCAGGATACCGATGATGCGGTTGGCCGCTGCCCGGTCGAGGCTGGCCGTTGGCTCGTCAACAACCAGGACACGCGTGCCCAGGATGAGGGCACGGGCGATGGCCACGCGCTGGCGCTCACCACCGGACAACTGGGCGGGACGGTGCCGCATGCGACGACCCAGGCCCACCAGGTCCAGGAGGTCCTTGGCCATCTCGGTGCGCTGCTCGACTTCGCCGTCGGGAACCGCCGGGAGCAGCACGTTTTCCAGTGCGCTCATGCCGTCGATGAGGGCCCCGCCCTGATCCACGTAGCCGATCAGCGCCCGGCGGCGGTCGGCAATTTCGTCATCGCCCATGGCCTCCAGGGACTGGCCTTCCCAAAACACCTTGCCCGACGTCGGCAGGGTCAGGCCCGCGCTGACGGTCAGGATACTCGTCTTGCCGGAACCGCTTCGACCGGCGATGCAGTGCATTTCGCCTGCGTGGAGCGTCAGGTTGAAGTCGTCGACGACGTCAACTTCCTCTGCGCCGCCCTTGTCCCCGCCGTAGTGGATGGTGACGCGGCTCAGCTCCAGAGGCGTTGCGTGGTCGGCGGCCTTCACGATCGTGTTGGCCCTGGTCTGCAGCGACTCTTCCGTGGATTCCGGGGTCGCCGCCAGTTCGGGGTTGTGATTGTCCGTCATTTGACTACTTTCGTTGCAATCGGAATCCAGCAGATCACGGCGAGCAGGCCAGCCAGGCCAGCCCACAGCGCCGCATATGGAGCAAGGAGCAGGCCCAGCCCCAGGGCGCCCAGAACGCCCAGGGGAAGGGCCACCGTGCCCACCAGTGCGTTTTCGAAGAACCGGACCTGCCCCAGCATGTCCGGATTCCATCCCATGGCACGCAGCGTGCCAAGGTACTCGCGCTTTGCGTGAAGCTCGAAGCGGCCGGTCACCAGGGTCAGCAGCAGGCCCACCACCACACCGAACACAGCAAGGATCACGCTGGGCAGCGCGATGCTCGCAGCAGCCAGACCGCTGAGGGCACTGGCGCCGGCGGCACGGGGAATATCAATCAGCAGCGCGATGAGCGCACCGACGGCCGCGCCGAAGACACCCACAGCGACGGCCAGTGACACAGAGTTGAAGCGGTTGGTGGTGAGCTGCCTGTTGGCAAAGGTCAACGGCGAATCTACGGTCACCAGACGGTCGTCATGCTGCGGTTCCTGGTCCACCACCACGCGGTGCCGCAACTGCTGGGAGGCAAGCAAGGCTGCACCGCTGTAGATCAGCAGCATGGTCACCGAGACGATCACCGTGGCGAGGTTCCAGCTGAGCAGGCTCAGGATGATGCCTGCAGCCGCGAGGGCAGCAGCGCCCACGGCGAACTCTTCCAGCACCCAGGTCCTGATGCGCTTCTGGGTCCAGCCCATGGCCCGGAGGATCCCGGCCTCGCTCCGCCGTTGGCGGATGTAGCTGACCGTTGACGCGGCAGTGAGGAGCGTGGCACCGAGCAGCGTCAGGAAGAGCAGTGTGATGTTGGTGCCCGTCAGGGAGCCGGAGACGGCATCGGCGGCGTCCTGCCGCACCCACGACTGCTGGACGGTGCCCAGCGCAGATTCCTTGCCGGCGTCGTCCTTGCTGTAACCGGGGACGAAGATGTTGGCGTCTTCACGGGCGGAACCTGCCACGACAGTGGCTTCCAGGCCCATGTCGCGGATCTGGGCAGCGAGCTTCTCGACCTCGGGCTGGGCTTGCTTCCAGTTGCCGGTTGCCGTGGCACGAACCCGCACGGCATCGATGACGTTGGCGTTGGAATCGTATCCGCGGGCTGCCGCCAGACCGTAGTAGTCGGTGATGGCTCCGGCGGACTGGCTGACCAGGCCCGTAGCGCTCAGCGAGGGCTTGAGGCCGGTTTCCGTGACGTCCTTGCTTTCGGCGTCCTTGATGAGGGTCATGGGAGCGGGATCGTAGCCGCCCAAGGGCAGCTTGTTGACGTCGCCCGCAGCTTCCTGCACGGCGGCGGGATCGAACGTGCCGTACACCATGGGCATGGGAGCAGCCGGCTTTTTGCCGGTTTCCAGGTCCTCGCGGTAGGAACGCTCGTCCACCGGCTTGCGCTGGGTCTGGTCCACGGCCGCGCCGAAGGACGATTTCTCCGGGAGGCGGTTGACGGTTACCCATTCTCCAGGGGTGGCCGTCTTGTCGGAGGCACCGTTGGAAGCCTCGTCGCCATCCTGGTACGTGGGGGCCGCGGCAAAGTCGGTGCTCCACGTTGCCGGGTTGTACAGGCCCTGGCTGAAGGAGGCCGTGCTGCCCAGAAGTTCGCTGTGGTCCTTGGAACCGGGCCATTCAAGGTCGAAGGGCGCCTTGGATACGAAGGGCAGGTAATCCTTGTCCAGGGACTTGGTCACGGTGCCGACCTCGTTGACCACCTTGCCTGAGTCGTCGATTTCCTCGATCTTGACCGAGTATTTAAGGTCCAGCGAGGTCCCGGTGCGGACGATCAGCGGGATGGCCTGGGAGTCGTCTGTCAGCAGGCCATCACGCTTGGCCTGCTGGTACTGCGTCATCAGCGGAGCCCAGTACTTCAGTTTCACGCCCAGGAAATCCGGGCCCTCTTCCAACTGCTCCATGCTAAGGCCTGTGGTGAAGAGGCTTTCGAAGTGGCGGCCGATGGCTCCGGCATTGCGGGCGTCGGCCGGAGGGGCCTTCTCCAGCGGTGACAGGAAGTCGCCTGCGGACCCCAGCAGGGCGCGCTCGGCGGCAGGGTCGACGGCGACGACGGACTCGGTCACCTCGGGCGCCAGAGGAAGGGCAACCGAAAGATTGAAGAGGTTGTGCTCCGAGCCCAGTGCGGGGGCCGGGAACTTGATGCCCGTCTCGCCTTCCGGACCAGCGATGCGGACGTTGGAGCCACCGGCAGTCTTCTCCTGGACCAGCCTGCCCTTGCCAAGGCTGCCTTCGGCGCTGGTCTTGAACAGAGTCTGTTCGTTGACGCCGTCAGAGCTGGTGGCCGAGGCGGTCAGGCGGTACTTCTTCGCGGTATCGGACAACACGGACTCGGCAGCAGGCCACTTGCTGGAGTCCAGGGCGGACGGATCGCCCGCCGTGACGGCACCGGCGAGGGCCGCGTTGTAGCCGAGGTAGTCCATGGCGTTGAGCCGGGGCGCTTCAAGGTTTTGTGAGACGCGGGAGACGAGGCTGATGGGCGCCGCCACCGCGGTCTGGCCCATTTCACGGATGGCATCAAGTTGTTCGAAGCTGATGCCGCCCTGGCCATTGGCGATCTCCGGCTGGATGAGGGAACCACCGTCGCCGTCCTTGGATTGGTCCGGCTTGGCCTGGACCAGGATGTCGTACAGACCCCGCGAGTTCTCGTCCACGGTCCTGTTCAGTGCTGCCTGCGACTGGCTCTGGACGAGGACGGACAAGCACATCGCGACGATCAGAATGGCCGCGGTCAGCAGCAGCACACGGCTTCTGATGAACCTTTGGACGGCGTTCATTGGGCTCCCTGTGACCTTGATTGCGGGCGCGCACACGTAGTCCGTGATTCCTCGAAAAACACAAAGGTATCCCGGGCCTGGTGTGCAAAAAGTAGTGGCCGGCCTGCTGCCGGGTCCGAATCCCGGACCCAGCCATTGTAAGCAGACCGGCCACCCTTACGTGTCAGGGGTGTGTCCCCGGCACGTCAACCTGGCGGTAGTAAGCAGGCTTAGTCTTCGAGGTCCACTTCGCGGACCATTTCTGCCCCAATACCGGCCTTAATGGCTTCCAGAACCTGCTGGGGAACGGAGCTGTCGATGGTCAGGAGGGCCAGAACCTGCCCACCTTCGGTCTGGCGCGCCACCTGCATGCCACCGATGTTGATGTTGTTCATGCCAAGGATGTGGCCGATGGTTCCGATGACACCCGGACGGTCGGCGTAGGCCACCACGACGAGGTGCTCGCTGATGGGGATTTCAACGTCGTAGCCGTTGACGCCCACCAGCTTCTCCACCTGCTTGGGACCGGTCAGGGTGCCCGCCACGGAGATCTGGGAGCCATCGCTGAGGGCACCGCGGATGGTCAGGACGTTGCGGTAGTCCTCGGCATCCGGGGTGGTGATCAGGCGGGTGTTGATGCCGCGCTGCTCCGCAATCACCGGAGCGTTGACGTAGGAAACCTGCTCCGTTACGACGTCCGCGAAGACGCCCTTCAGGGCGGCCAGCTCGAGGACCTTGACATCCAGGGCAGCGATTTCGCCGGCGACCTCGACGTCGATCTGGGTCAGGGAGGCGTGGGTCAGTGCGGTGAAGATGCGTCCAAGCTTTTCGATCAGCGGGATGCCTGGACGGATGTCCGGTGCGATCACGCCGCCGGCGACGTTGACTGCATCCGGAACGAGTTCCCCGGCCAGGGCCAGCCGGACGGACTTGGCTACCGATACGCCGGCCTTTTCCTGGGCCTCGTCCGTGGATGCACCCAGGTGCGGGGTGACCACGACGTTGTCCAGCTCGAAGAAGGGCAGGTCCGTGCTGGGCTCCTTGACGAAGACATCGACGCCGGCACCGGCAATCTGGCCTTCCTTGAGGGCAATGTAAAGTGCTTCCTCGTCCACCAGACCGCCACGGGCAACGTTGATCACGTAGGCCGTTTCCTTCATCTTGCGGAAGGCGTCTGCGCCCAGCATGCCGACGGTCTCAGGCGTCTTGGGCATGTGGATGGTGATGAAGTCGGAGTTTTCCAAAAGTTCATCAAGGGTGACGAGCTTGACGCCAAGCTGGGCAGCGCGGGCAGCCGTGATGTAGGGATCGTAGGCCAGGATTTCCGTGTCGAAACCCTGCAGGCGGGCAGCCACGAGCGCGCCGATGCGGCCAAGTCCGATAATGCCGATCTTCTTTTCGAACAGCTCGATGCCGGTGTACTTGGAGCGCTTCCATTCGCCGTTCTTGAGGGCGCTGCTGGCCTGGGGAATGTGGCGCGCAAGACTCAGGATGTGGCCCACCGTGAGTTCGGCCGCGGAGACGATATTGGAGGTGGGCGCGTTGACCACCATGACGCCGGCCTGGGTGGCGGACTTGATGTCCACGTTGTCCAGCCCCACGCCTGCACGGGCGATGACCTTGAGGTTCTTCGCGGCGGCGATGGCTTCGGCATCAACCTGGGTGGCCGAACGGACCAGGATAGCGTCGACGTCGGCAATGGCGGACAGCAACTGGGAGCGGTCGGCGCCGTCGGTCTGGCGGATCTCGAAATCCGGGCCCAATGCCTCGATGGTGGCGGGCGAAAGTTCCTCGGCAAGGAGGACGACGGGTTTGGTGGCTGACACGGGGTGGCACCTTACTTTGGACAACTTGGGAACAGTACTGGACAAGGAGCGGATGCGTGGCCCGGGCACGACGCCGGGACCAGCCCAGAATATCGAATCGGGGCTGTGAATCCGCTGCCGGGGGGTGATGTTACGGCCTGGGCAGGCTGTGTTGTGAAGAAGTTCACAGTCCTCCGCTGGGAGACGGACCACCGTGAAAACAGCAATGCCCGTCCGGCTGTGGAACGCCGGACGGGCATTGCTGGTGAACGGATCAGCGTGCAGCCGAGCCTTCAACGTAGTCCTCGTCCTGCTGCTGCCAGGAGAAGAGGGAACGCAGCTCGCGGCCAACGCCTTCGATCGGGTGCTGCTCTGCCTTGGCGCGCAGTTCCTTGAACTCGACGGCACCGTTGTCCTGGTCGTCGATGAAACGCTTGGCAAACGCACCGGACTGGATGTCGGCCAGGACGGCCTTCATGTTTTCCTTCACCTCGGGGGTGATGACGCGCGGGCCGGAGACGTAGTCGCCGTACTCAGCGGTGTCGGAGACGCTCCAACGCTGCTTGGCGATGCCACCCTCCCACATGAGGTCGACAATGAGCTTGAGCTCGTGGAGCACCTCGAAGTAGGCGATCTGCGGCTGGTAGCCGGCTTCGGTCAGGGTTTCGAAGCCGTACTGGACCAGCTGGGAAACGCCACCGCAGAGGACGGACTGCTCGCCGAACAGGTCGGTTTCGGTCTCTTCGGTGAAGGTGGTCTTGATGACGCCGGCGCGGGTGCCGCCGATGGCCTTCGCGTAGGACTTGGCGAGGTCCCAGGCGGAACCGGAAGCGTCCTGCTCGACGGCGATGATGTCCGGGATGCCACGACCGGCTTCGAATTCGCGGCGCACGGTGTGGCCCGGAGCCTTCGGGGCAACCAGGATCACGTCGACGCCGGCCGGAGCCTCGATGTATCCGAAGCGGATGTTGAAGCCGTGGGCGAAGGCGAGGGCCTTGCCTTCAGTCAGCTTGTCCTTGATGGAGTCGTTGTAGATCGAGCGCTGGTGCTGGTCCGGCGCGAGGATCATGATGACATCGGCCCACTCGGCGGCGTCGGCAACGTTCTTGACGGTAAAGCCGGCATCCTGTGCCTTGGGTGCGGACTTGGAACCGTCCTTGAGCGCAATGACAACCTCGACGCCGGAATCGCGCAGGTTGAGCGCGTGGGCGTGGCCCTGCGAGCCATAGCCGACGATGGCAACCTTGCGACCCTGGATGATCGACAGGTCGGCGTCGTCGTCGTAGAACATTTCAGTCACTTGCGTAACTCCTCTTGAGTGTTTTCTGGATATTGATGTGGTGCTGCGGTTCGGGACACGACGGTCCGCTAGGCGGAGCGAAGCGCCCTGTCACTCATGGAGCGGGATCCCCGTCCAACGGCCAAGGTGCCGGACTGCACAATTTCGCGGATGCCGAAGGGCTCCAGCACTGAAAGCAATGCTGCGAGCTTCTCCGGGGTACCGGTGGCCTCGATCACCAACGAGTCTGTAGAGACGTCGACGACAGCGGCACGGAACAGATCTGCAGCCTGGGTGACCTGCAGACGTGTTGCGGCATCCGCACGTACCTTGACCAGGATGTGGTCGCGTTGTACGGAAGATTCGGAAGTCAGTTCCACAATCTTGATCACGTTGACCAGTTTGTTGAGCTGCTTGGTGACCTGTTCGATGAGGTCGCCGTCGGCATCGACGACAACCGTCATGCGGGACATGCCTGGAACTTCGGTGGGTCCCACTGCCAGGGAGTTGATATTGAAGGCGCGGCGGGCGAAGAGACTGGCAACGCGCGTCAACACACCCGGCTTGTCTTCAACCAGGACGGACAATGTGTGGCGGCTCATGGTTTAGTCCTCTTCTTCCCATTCCGGGGTCATGTTGCGGGCAACCTGGATCTGGTCATTGCTGACGCCGGCGGGGACCATCGGCCACACCATCGAGTTGGGGCTCACCACGAAGTCGACCACCACGGGGCGGTCGTTGATTTCAAGGGCCTTCCGGATGGTGGCGTCGATGTCCTCGTCCCGCTCGCAACGCAGGGCGGCGCAGCCGTAGGCCTCTGCCAGCTTGACGAAGTCCGGGATGCGGATGGTGTCGTGCCCGGTGTTGAGGTCGGTGTTCGAGTATCGGCCCTCATAGAAGAGGGTCTGCCACTGGCGGACCATTCCCAGCGAGGAGTTATTGATGATCGCGACCTTGATCGGGATGTTGTTGATGGCACAGGTTGCCAGTTCCTGGTTGGTCATCTGGAAACAGCCGTCACCGTCAATGGCCCAGACCACGCGGTCGGGTTCACCCACTTTGGCACCCATGGCGGCAGGGACCGAGTAGCCCATGGTGCCCGCTCCCCCGGAGTTCAGCCAGGCGTGCGGACGCTCGTAGTTGATGAACTGGGCAGCCCACATCTGGTGCTGCCCCACGCCCGCGACGTAGACGCCTTCGGGGCCGGTCAGCTCACCAATGCGCTTGATGACCCGCTGCGGGGCGCTCAGGCCATCTTCCGGTTCGGTCCAGCCGAGCGGATAGGTGTCCCGCAGGTTGTTCAGGAACGCCCACCACGTGTCGAGGTCCGGGGTGCCGGTCTGCTCGAACTGTGCCTTCACGGCCTCAGTCAGTTCCGGAATGATTTCCTTGACCGAGCCCACGATCGGCACATCGGCCGTACGGTTCTTCGAGATTTCGGCGGGGTCGATGTCCGCGTGGATGACCTTGGCAAAGGGGGCGAAGGTCTTCAGCACGCCCGTGACCCGGTCATCGAACCTCGCACCGAGGGTGATGAGGAGGTCGGCCTGCTGGAGCGCCGTCACAGCGGATACCGCTCCGTGCATGCCCGGCATGCCCACATGCTGCGGGTGGGAATCGGGGAATGAACCGCGGGCCATCAGCGTGGTGACCACGGGCGCACCGGTGGCTTGGGCCAACTCCATGAGTTCAGCGGAGGCGTGGCCCTTGACGACGCCGCCGCCCACGTACAGGACCGGCTTGCTGGCGGCGGCAATGAGCTTGGCCGCCTCGCGGACCTGCTTGTTGTGGCCGCGGACCACAGGCCGGTAGCCGGGCAGGTCCACCTTGGGGGGCCAGGAGAAGGTCATCTGGCCCACCTGGGCATCCTTGGCAATGTCCACGAGGACGGGGCCCGGACGGCCGGTGGAGGCCAGATGGAAGGCCTCGGCCATGACATGCGGGATGTCGTTGGGGTCCGTCACCAGGAACGAATGCTTGGTGATGGGCATGGTGATGCCCACGATGTCGGCTTCCTGGAAGGCGTCCGTACCAATGACGCCACTGGAGACCTGGCCGGTGATGGCCACCATCGGCACGGAGTCCATGTGGGCATCCATGATGGCGGTAACGAGGTTGGTGGCACCGGGGCCCGAGGTGGCGATGCAAACGCCAACCCGTCCGGTAACCATGGCGTAGCCTTGCGCGGCGTGGCCGGCTCCCTGTTCGTGACGGACCAGGATGTGATTCATCCGGGAGGCCATCAAGGGGTCGTAGGTGGGCAGGATCGCGCCACCGGGCAAACCGAAAATATCGTCCACGCCGAGTTCTTCGAGCGAACGGACAATTGCTTGCGAGCCGGTCATCACCGTTGGGGGTACAACGTTGTTCGGCCCAAGGACAGGAGAGAGAGGTGCAGCAGCGTCGACGACGACGGCCTCGGCCGAACGGTCGAACTTTTCCGGAGCTTTAGTGGCTCCAGCGGACTTTGCAGCCATCAGCGAGGGGCTGATCGGCGATCCTTTGCTCATCGGACTCTTCCTTGTGGATCTTCTGTTGAATGGGTCTTGCAAATAAAAAAACCCCTCAGCCTTGCGGCTCTTCGAGGGGTTTGCGCGTGACAGTTCGTTACCAGTCGGGCTATGCCACGCGCTTGGTAAGGACGACGACGCCGACGGTAACGAATGAGATCATGCGTTCAGTGTTCCCTCTAAGTGAGATACGTGTCAATCGAGCACCATCGTATCCCACTATTTGGACAACGGTGTCCAAGTGCCGGACTCCGCCCCGTGGAGAAGGCGGAGCCCAGGCCAGGTATTCAGCCGCAGTACGCGCCGGTGGAGGCGCTGTGGACGAGCTTGGCGTACTTCGCCAGGACACCCTTGGTGAACTTCGCCGGCAAGGGTTCCCAGCCGGCCCTGCGGGCTTCGAGCTCCGCGGCATCGACGAGCAGGTCGAAGGAACGGGCCGCGATATCCACCCGGATCCGGTCGCCGTCCCGCACGAAGGCGATCGGACCGCCGTCGACGGCTTCCGGCGCAACGTGCCCGATGCACAAACCGGTGGTGCCGCCGGAGAAGCGGCCGTCCGTGAGCAGCAGGACATCCTTGCCCAAACCAGCCCCCTTGATGGCACCGGTAATTGCAAGCATTTCACGCATGCCGGGACCACCCTTGGGGCCTTCATAGCGGATCACCACGACGTCGCCCTTGTGGATTTCGCCATGGTCCAAGGCATTCAGGGCACCCTGTTCCCGCTCGAAGACACGCGCGGTGCCCTCGAAAATGTCGGCGTCGAAGCCGGCGGTCTTCACGACGGCCCCTTCAGGAGCCATGGAGCCGTGGAGGATGGTGATGCCACCGGTCTTGTGGATGGGGTTGTCCAGGGCGCGCAGGATCTTCCCGTCCAGGTCCGGCGGATTGATGGAGGCGAGGTTCTCCGCGAGCGTCTTGCCCGTGACGGTGAGGCAGTCGCCGTGCAGCAGACCGGCGTCGAGCAGTGCCTTCATGATGACCGGCACGCCACCGATCCTGTCCACGTCAGTCATGACATAGCGCCCAAAAGGCTTGAGGTCGCCCAGGTGCGGGATCTTGTCGCCGATCCTGTTGAAGTCATCCAACGACAGCTCCACCTGGGCCTCGCGGGCGATCGCCAGCAGGTGCAGGACCGCATTGGTGGAACCGCCGAACGCCATGGTGACGGCGATGGCGTTTTCAAAGGCCTTCTTGGTCATGATGTCGCGCGCGGTGATTCCCAGGCGCAGCAGGTTGACGACAGCCTCGCCCGACTTGCGGGCAAATTCATCACGACGGCGGTCTGCCGAAGGAGGCGCCGCGGACCCCGGCAGCGACATGCCCAGCGCCTCTCCGATGCAGGCCATGGTGTTCGCCGTGTACATGCCGCCGCACGCACCTTCGCCCGGGCAAATGGCTTTCTCAATCCGATCCAGGTCTTCGCGGCTCATTTTCCCCGCTGCGCAGGCCCCCACGGCTTCGAAGGCATCGATCAGGGTGACTTCCTTCTCCGAACCGTCCTCAAGCTTGACCCAGCCGGGCATGATCGACCCGGCATAAAGGAAGACGCTGGCAAGGTCCAGCCGCGCGGCCGCCATGAGCATCCCTGGCAGGGATTTGTCACACCCTGCCAGGAGAACCGAGCCGTCAATACGCTCCGCCTGCATGACGGTTTCCACCGAGTCGGCGATGACCTCGCGGGAAACCAGCGAGAAGTGCATGCCCTCGTGGCCCATGGAGATGCCGTCCGATACGGAGATCGTCCCGAACTGCATCGGGAACCCGCCGCCTGCATGGACGCCTTCCTTGGCGCCCTGGGCGAGTCGGTTGAGGGAAAGGTTGCAGGGCGTGATCTCGTTCCAGGAGCTCGCCACACCAATTTGGGGCTTGGCGAAGTCGTCGTCACCCATTCCGACGGCACGGAACATGCCGCGGGCGGGCGCGGCATGGATACCGTCCGTGACTGCCCGGCTCCGGGGCTTGATGTCCGGCTTGGTGGCTGTGGGAGTAGGGGTGGCGTCACTCATGAGCCAAAGTCTATGTGTCCGGCCCTCCCCCGGCGACGGGAAACCCGGATTAAGTGGGAAACGTGCGAATATTTCAGGCGCTGCCGGAGCGGCCCCTGGATGCGCCGCGAACTGAAGGAATCCCGGCGCACAGCCATCCCGCCTCTCCGGCGGCGGGATGCTGGACAGCCCAATTCCGGCGACGTAACGTCGGGAGCACCACTAACTGCACCCTGTGAGCAGAAGGGCTACACCATGGATTGGTTGATCTGGGTCATCGTCATTGTTGTCGTGGTAGCCGTCGTCTGGTGGCTGATGAGCCGCAACACCGGCAAAAACCAGGTACCGGCGTCCTCGGGAGAAGCCCCCGCGGGCGCACCGGGCCGGCCCGGTGCCACTTCGCCGGCCGCTACGGAACCGGCCAATACGCGTTCCGTCCCCGAGACAGCTGCCGCAGCCGCAGGCGTGGCAGGACTGGCAGGCGTTACCAACCTGGGCAAGGCAGCTTCGGAGGGCAGCGGCCCCGTCGATGAAGAACCCACCGGAGTACATCCACCTGCTGATTCGCCGGCCATCCAGGAGCCAGTGCTCGACAAGCCTGAAGTGGCCGAACCTGCGTTGGACGGGCCCGTGGTGGATACGGCCGCTGTCGATTCACCGGCCGCCGACCCAGCTTCCCCCGCCGGGGCCGCCACGGGCGGCGACGTGGATGACTGGGAGGACTCCCCTGCAGACGCGTCCGCAAACACCTCTGCCGACCGGGCGGAGTGGGAATCGTCGTGGACTGACGCCCAGGGAACCCCCGTCCACCACCACGAATACACCGATCCACACGCCCCTACCCTTCCGGGCGCAGAAACGGCCGCCGCAGAAGAAGAAGGTACGGTGGCGCCCGACACCGCCGCAGCATCAGGGCATCTCGCCGCGGACCACCCCTATGGTGTCGGTTCGGCCGCGCCGGCCCAGGACGGTTCAGGCCCGGAGGGATACCGCGTCAAGGCAGAAGCCGCTTCCATGACCTACTACGACGAAGATTCAACCGGGTACGCAGAGGCCGGAGCTGATGTGTGGTTCGAATCGCCGGCCCATGCCGAGGCTGCCGGCTTCCGGCCACCGCGCCGCACCCGTTATTGAGGAGACTGCGGCAAGGGAACCGGAGGGACCAGCGTGACCGGCGTCAAACATCACCGCGGCAGGGCTAAAGCTCTGCGTGCACGGTCCGCCGGTGCACTGGCGGCGGGGATGCTGCTGATCGCCGGATGCACAGGCACCCCCTCCCAGCCGGGCACCGCCGCGACCCCGGGCTCCGGAGCCACGCCCGGATCCGGGTCGCCCGGCGCAACCGCCCCGACGGCGGGCAGGACCTCAGCACCGCCAGCCGCTGCCACACCGCCCGCCTTGGTGGTGGAGCAAAAGCTCGACGCCGGCCTGCAGCTGCCATGGTCCGTCGTCTTCCTGCCGGACGCCACGGCGGTAGTCTCCGAGCGCGACTCGGCGCTGGTCAAGAGCATCCGGGACGGCCGCACCACCACGGTCGGCGAGGTTCCCGGCGTCGACCCTGGCGGCGAAGGGGGCCTGCTGGGACTGGCCCTGTCCCCTACCTTTGCCAGCGACCGCTGGCTCTACGCGTATTTCACGGCTGCGAGCGATAACCGGATAGCCCGGATGAAACTGACAGAAGATGCCTCCGGGAACCTGGCACTGGGCACTCCCGACGTCATTTTCTCCGGCATGTCCAAAGCTTCCACCCATAACGGCGGACGGATCCGGTTCGGTCCCGATGGTTATCTGTACGTGGGAACGGGCGACTCACAGCGCCGGGAACAACCCCAGGACACGAACGCCCTGGGCGGCAAGATCCTCCGGCTGACCGCGGAAGGAAAGGCCGCTCCGGGCAACCCGTTCGGCGACAACCCCGTCTACAGCTACGGGCACCGGAACGTGCAAGGCCTGGCCTGGGACAGTGAGGGCCGCCTCTGGGCCAGTGAATTCGGTCCTGACGTTGATGACGAGCTCAACCTCATCATTCCCGGCGGCAATTATGGCTGGCCTGCTGTTACCGGCGCCCCGGGCCGCAGCGGCTTCCTGGACGCCAAGGTCGTCTGGCCGTCCACCTCGGAAGCATCGCCCAGCGGACTGGAAATCGTGGACGGAGTCGCCTACACCGGCGCCCTGCGTGGTCAACGCCTCTGGGCTGTGCCGCTTGATGGGGAGACAGCCGGCGCCCCGGTGGCTTGGTTCACGGGTGAGTACGGCCGGCTCAGGGACGTCGCTGCCTCGCCGGGGGGTGCTCTGTGGGTGCTGAGCAACAACAGAAATCCCGATTCTGCGCTGGTATTGCGGCCGTCCCGCTAACGCCTTCCAGCCGATTTCACACATCCGGCGTTCTCGTGTAGAGTTACTTGTCGTTGCGGAGATCGCTGAGGCAGAAACTGCCCGGGGATTACCAATCAACAGCTGCACCTCTAGCTCAACTGGCAGAGCAATTGACTCTTAATCAATGGGTTCCGGGTTCGAGTCCCGGGGGGTGC